>JAHIWG010000014.1 GCA_018816345.1 Spirochaetota bacterium
CCGAGCCGTCGAGGACGAGGCCGAAGCCTCCGTTGATGGCCTTGCCTATCCCGACACCCCCTCCGTTGTGCAGGGCGACGAGGCTCATGCCGCGGGCGGCGTCGCCCGCGAAGCACTGCACCGCCATGTCCGCGGTGACGTTGGACCCGTCCTTGATGTTGCTCGTCTCGCGGAAGGGCGAGTCCGTGCCTCCGCAGTCGTGATGGTCCCTGCCGAGCATGACCGGGCCGATTTCGCCTTTTCTCACCATATCGTTGAATCTGAGGGCTATGTCCCTTCGGCCGAGCGCGTCCTGGTACAGTATCCGCGCCTGCGTGCCGACGACCAGCGCGTTCTTCTCGGCGTCGCGGATCCAGGCCCAGTTGTCCCGGTCCTGGCCTCGCCGTCCCGGGTCGATGCACGACATCGCCGCGGCGTCGGTCTTCCGCAGGTCCTCGGGATCGCCGGAGAGGCAAACCCAGCGGAACGGCCCGTAGCCGTAGTCGAATAGCTCCGGGCCCAGGATGTCCTCTACGTAGCTCGGGAAGATGAAGCCGTCCTTCTCGTCCAGGCCGTTCTTGGAGACCTCGCCGACCCCGGCGTCCCATAGCGCCTTCAGGAACGAATTCCCGTAATCGAAGAAATAGGAACCCTTGGCCGTCAGCCTCTTGATCGCGTCGAAATGCCTGCGGAGGGAGGCGTCCACGAGCCGCCTGAAGGACGCCCTGTCCTCGCGGAGGAGGCGGGTACGCTCGTCGAAGCCCGTCCCGGCGGGGCAGTAGCCGCCGTCGTAGGCGGCGTGGCACGAGGTCTGGTCGGATAGCAGGTCTATCCGCTCGCCGTGCCGGTCGGCCCATTCTAGCAGCTCGACGACGTTCCCGAGGAAGGCCACCGCCAGGGGGCGTCCCTCCGCGCGCGCGGAGCGGGACAGCTCGAAGGCCCGGGACGGGCTATCTGCCACGACGTCTACCCAGCCCTGGGAAAGTCGAGTCTCGACGCGGGACGGGTCCACTTCCGCGATGATGGAGGCGGCTCCCGCGATGCTCGCCGCCTTGCCCTGCGCGCCGGACATCCCTCCGAGGCCCGACGATACGAACAGCTTGCCAGCGAGATCTCCGTCCCCCTTCACGCCTAGCCTCATCCGGCCCGCGTTGAGGAGGGTGTTGTACGTACCGTGGACGATGCCCTGGGGCCCGATGTACATCCAGCCGCCCGCAGTCATCTGGCCGTAGTTGGTGACGCCCATCGCGGCGGCGATATTGAAATCCTTCTGATTGTCGAACATGCCGATCATCAGGCCGTTGGTCACGATGACGCGAGGAGCGTACGGGTGGCTCTTGAACAACCCTAGAGGATGCCCGGACTCGATGACGAGTGTATTCTCCTCGTCGACTATTTCCAGGTAGCGCTTGACGAGGCGGTACTGCATCCAGTTCTGGAACACCTGCCCCGTCTCGCCGTACGTGACCAGCTCGTAGGGGTAGAGCGCCACGTCGAAGTCGAGATTGTTGTCGATCATCACCTGCAAGGCCCGGCCCGCGGCGCAGCGGCCCTCGTATGAGCCGATGGGCCTGCCTTTGAGCCCTCCCTCCGGGCGGAAACGATACCCGTAGATGCGGCCGCGGGTCCTTAGCTCGTCCAGGAACTCAGGGGCGAGGGTCTCCTGCCAGCTCTCGGGCACGTAGCGCAGGGCGTTCTTCAGCGCCTGCCGCTCCTGCGCCTCGGTAAGGGCGCATTCTCTCCTCGGCGCCCTGCGGATGCCCGCTATGAATTCGGGATACGGCGGCAGCTCGCCCGATTCCAGTCGGACGTCTAGAGCCGCGGCGGCGTCTCTTCCTCTCATGCTCGACCTCCTTAAGCCTCGATGATCAGTATGGGAGGCATTCGCCAATTTGTTAAATTAGTATTTTCGATACCGAAGAAGCGATGCTAATATGCCTGATGCTCGATTATCAGCTTGTCAGGGCCTTCGCGGTCGTCCTCGACGAGGGCGGTTTCGCCCGAGCGTCGGAGCGCCTATGCATTACGCAATCCGCGGTCTCTCAGCGGGTGAAGCAACTCGAGGACTCGATAGGGAAGGTGCTCATAATCCGCGAATCGCCTCCGAGGGCCACTGAGGCGGGCGCGCACCTCCTTCGCCATTACAGGCAGATCCTGGAACTGGAGGGCGAGACCCTCGACGCTATCAACCCGCGGCCCGACGGGAACGCTCCCCACGTATCCGTCGGCGTCAATACCGACAGCCTGTTCGTTTGGTTCATGGACGCTGTCGGCCCGTTCGTCAAGCGCTCGGGAATCACCATGGAGATACTAGAGGACGGGCACGAGCGCACGATCGAGATGCTGAGGTCGGGCTCCGTAGCCGGGTGCGTCAGCTCGGAGCGGAGCGCCGTCGAAGGCTGCGTGGCTACCCTGATCGGAACGCTGCGCTACGCCCTGGTAGCCTCTTCCGGGTACATGGAGCGATGGTTCCCCTCCGGGTTCGAGCGCTCCGCGGCGGCGAGGGCCCCTATAGTCAACCTGGACAGGAACGACAAGATGCAATACCGAATGCTCTTCCACGCCTTCGGCGACCCTCAGGTCGCGCCGCCCGCGCATTTCGTACCGGTCGCCGACGCGTACTACGGAGCTATCCGCTCTGGGCTCGGGTACGGCCTCGTCCCGCTGCTCAAGGTCGCCGGCGAGCTCGGGGCGGGACGTATGGTCGAGCTCGATAGGGGGCTGAGGATCGATCTGACCTTGTACTGGCACCGATGGAAGCGCCGCTCCGCGCTGCTCGACGAGATGTCGGATATAATCATCGCGGAGGGCGGCCGGCTCTTGCGCGACGAGACTGCGTGATACGGCCGCGCGGCACTCGAGGCCGGGGATAGGCAGCTTACTCGTACGTCCTGGTAATAAGCTCGAGTTCCCTCGCCCACGCGCCGTCGTCTACCGCCGCCCTGAACGCCCGCGTCAGGGCGTCCAGCCTAGCTATCCCGCTGGAGCTCAGGACGAAGTATAGGGGCGTGCTAGACAGGGGCGGTTGCTGGATGTAGTAATCCGCGCCGTCCATATATTCCTCGGCGTAGGGCACGAGCGTGCTCGACATTATCGCGACCTGGAACCGCCCGGCCTTGAGCATCATGAGGAGGGTCGTATAATCGGTAGCCTGGATCGCCTCGATGCCGCTGGTCAGAGCCTCGCTGATCCTACTCCCGCGCACTATGCCGACTGAATACCTGCCGAGCTCGGAGGGCGAGGCCACCCTTATCGATGGATCGAGCGTAATCGCTATCGTCTCTACGCTCGTGAGCGCTACGGGTACCTTCCTCGAGCCTGGAATGGCCGCGAGGCCTGCATCCGAAATAAAAAAACCGGCCTGATACGCCCCGCTAGAGAGCGACGTTATAAGTCGCGCCTGAGGGACGAACTGGAACGTCGCGTCGACGCCTGCCTCCGCCAGGACTATCCGCACGATAGGCTCGAACGCCCTTGCCTGGTCGGTCGCTCCTACGATGAAGGGCTGAGCGTGCCCTCGCGACAGGGCCGAGGCCAAGAGCAGGGCCGCGATCGTCGATTTCATCGTTAGTCTCCATATAGCGCGCAAGTCGTTACTCGCTGAAGTATAGCGCAACGAGGCTTCGACGAGCCAGGTATCCGTTGAATTTTGCATGCTACAGGGATGAAGGCGGCGATCGACTATGCATATGATAATTTCCTCCGCTTCTGTCTCCGCCGCGACACATCGGAACGCCAGGGCTATTCATACTGCGATTGCGGCGCTGCCGCCAGCCCGGAGAAACGCGCGTTCGAGCTTCTCCGGCGGAAGAAGCCAAGGGGGTACAATCATGAAGGTTCGAGTAGCGTTCGTAGCGGCGGCTCTATTGACTATCGTCGGGCTCGCGTCCGTATCGTCGCAGACGAAGGAAGGCGTGGAGCTAGGCAAGGTCATAGAGGTCAAGATCGCCAAGGTCGTAGATCATCCGCAGCTAGGCTCGTGCGGCTTCGCGACCATTGGGAAGAAGGTGGAGGTCTACGTAAAAGGCGCGAAGAAAGGCGATAAGATCCAGATTATCGTCACGGACGTGGCCGTCAACGCCGCGACTAAGAAGATGGAGGCCGTTTTCGAGAGGCAGTACGTCGTCGACAGGGGCGTGCAGCTTGGCAAGCCGTTCGAGGTGACTATCGCGTCGGAGTTCTTGAACAACTTCACGAAGGCTAAGAGCGGGTTAACGATCATTGGCGAAAACGTGGAATTCTATATACCCAACGCCAAGACGGGCGAGAAGTACACGGTGATAGTCAAGGCCATAGAGATAAGCGCCTTCACCGGCAAGCCGGAAGTATCGGAGTTCGATATCGTCAAGTAGCCGTTCGGCGGGATATCATTCCCCGTTCCGGGGCTCCTCCTGGGCGGGGGAGCCCCGGTTCGTGCTAAAGAAAGATTGACATAGCCGTTGCCTCCGTACGAGAATGCGACGGTCGGCTTCGCCGAATTCCATCCTAGACGTCGGCGACCGGCGACGCGATGCCCGCCCATCGATACGCTCGCCGAATCAGCGAGGTCACGCATGCGTAAGCCCGTTCCGCGACTCTTCCTGGCGTTCTTCGCCCTAACGATATCGGCGTCGATCGCGGTTCCCGAGGATCTGCACTTCGACGTGGCGCGCCATGGCCTGCGCGCGATGTCCATCGCTAGCGACTTGAGTAGCGAGTACGCTTCTCTCCTCGAGAGGCTTCTCGAGCTAGAGTACGAATCGCCTTCCGAGAAGCGCGACGCAGCCATCGCCAGGATCTTATCCTACTTCGACTCCGCGCTGAAAAGACCTAGGGAGCGGGTACAGTTCAGCCTGGTCGCGGCCGCTTGCCTTCCCGACCCCGCGCTCGTCACGCGCTATTCGGGCGGCAAGGTCGCGCTCAAGGACGGCGACGGATACACGCCTCTTATGGCCGCCGCCCAGTACAATCCCAAGGCGGAGGTCGTTCGGGAGCTCGCGAGCTTTTATGAGCTGGACGCGATGGATTCGAAGCAGCGAACCGCGCTCGCGCTAGCCTGCGAGCATTCTTACTCGCCCGCCGTGGTCGAGGCGCTCTTGGACGCTGGCGCCGACTCGCAGCATTCCGTGAAATCAGCCTATCCGTACGACGCCGCGCTCAGGAACGCGCGACTGAAGGGCGAGCTAGCCCTGCTCGAAAGGCTCGCGCCGTTCAAGGGCCTGCTGTTCGCGGTGGCCTTCAAGGACGCCGAGGCCGTCTCGGCCGCCCTCAAGGCCGGCGCCGACCCTAACGTCAAGGATAGCGAGGGTTTTACCCCGCTCGCCATAGCCGCGAAGAGGGACGCCCCGCGCGATATGCTGGCCGCCCTCGTAAGGGGCGGCGCGAGGCTCGACACCCGGATGGGTAACGGCATGCAGGCGCTTCACGTAGCCGCGATCCACTCGAAGTCGATCGATACCGTCGCGAGCCTCGTAGCGCTCGGCGCGGACGTCGCGGCCGTCGATTCGTCGGGTAGGGTGCCGAGGTACTACGCGGAGAAGAATCCTCTCCTGGATCAGCGGAGGTATTCGGCCCTGCTCCCCTGGAGCGATAAGGATCTGGCCGCCGCCGCCTCAGTCTCCGCGAAGGCCGCCGCCGAGAAGGAGCGCAAGCGAGCGGCCGCCGTATCGGCGCTCGCGAGCAATACGATGTTCCTGCGTACCGCTTCCATGGGCGGCTGGCCGGCGGCGAGCTTCGAGGGAACCGTCCAGGCGAGGCTCGACGGCGGCGCGCTTTGGTTCAGCTTCAGCTTCCCGCCCTCGGATGTCGTATCGAAGGACTGGTCCGGCTCAGTCACCTACAACAACCTGAGCGGTCCGTTCCACGACCGGCTGTCGTACGTGCTACGCGTCGCCTATCCCGATTGCCGAGTCGACCTTCGATCGCTCAAATGGGCGGCCACCCAGGATTCGAGCGTCCCCGGCGCTAAGGATCTCGTCCTCGTCTTCGATGATTTCCCGTGGGGGGGCCAGCTCGCTTGGACCCTCAGGGCGGAGCTTACGTCGTATCGCGACGCGAAGACCGGGACGTGGCACCGGATGACGTCGAGGAGCGGCTATCTCTACGAGACGAAAGGCGATATAGAGGCGGTCCGCTCGACTTTCAAGGCCGACGCCGCCGCCATCGCCTTCTCGGTCTATCCATCCGCCGCGAGAGCCATGGCCGACGCGATCAACTATCTCATCAGCGAGCCATAGCCGATCCCGATGAGGCGCTCCTCGCGAGGAGCGCCTCATCGGCCCATCGAGCCTCCATCGCGCGGCGGAGGCGTCTCGTCGTCGAGGAGGGCGGCGATAACCCCGACTCGCTACGCTCGACCCCGGGTAGCTCGATAGCCTTGCATTGTCCGGGCCAGGGTATATACTCGTCAGGGGATATCGGTTAGGGGATGACTGGAACGAGTCTCGCTTCCATGCGAAGCCTCCTCAGCGTTTCGGGCGATAGCCCGAGGGTTTCGCCCGCCGCCTCTTTCAGCGACGCTCCGAGGTCCCTGGCGACGAGCATCGGGATCGAGATCTGTAGCGCCGGCGGATCATCCTCGCCGAGCAGTACTACTCCTTCGACCATGTCGAGCCGCTCGGTGGCGGAAGCGGCCGCGAAGGCGCAATCGCCGCATGTCACGATGCACGACGACTCGACGCCCCTGCTCCGTAGTATCCCTTCCAGAAGCTCCGGCAGGGCGCCGTCGCGCGTCAGGGACGAGAACGCGTCGTCGCCGAGGAGTATCGCGAGCACGCGGGGCGTCACGGCGGACGTAGCGAGCAGCGCGCCCTTCCACGGCGCGAAATCGTCTTTCCTGGCCACGAAAACCATCGCCACGTCGCCGGCGCCCGCGTCGACGATTTCTATCGACTCCGGCCTGGCGTACGCCGCGACGCGCCCCGAGAACGCGAGATCGTCGGGTATCGCCGATGCCGGCGACGCCAGCGCTGACGCGAGCGCGAGGATCAGCAAGCTCATCATCTGTGTACCTCCTAAGAGGGCGGGTCGCCCTCTCGCCGCTAAGCATGACCCGGCCGCCGTTAAGGAAGCGTTACGGGCGCGTGAAGCGCCTAGGCGCTCGCGCCATCGCCGGTACCTGCTGATACTGGATAACTGCGAATCCGTGCTGGGCGCGTGCGCGAGGATCGTCGAGGCGCTCCTGGCGGCCTCGGCGACTGCGACGCCGACGTGATGGCCTCGGCGCTGGCCAGGCTCCGCGATTCGGCCGACTGGTTCGAGGCCCGCGGCGAGACCTGGCTCCGCTGCGAGGCGCTCTTCTGGATAGGCTGCCGGCTCATATCCATTGGCTCCATCCAGTGGAACCTCCTGCAGGCTATCTACGACGAGGTCTCAGCCGCCGTCGATTCGATCGGAGACCTCGAGGGCCGGTCTTCCCGCGCCTGGCTCGGCCTCTGGGTGGCCAGATGGCGAGGCGATCGGGACGGGATACAGAACGCGCTGGAGGAGATCCGCGGATGCGACGACCTGCTGGGCCTCGGGAGAGTACCGGCCGCCCTGCGCGAGCTGGCCGACGAGTATATCGTCGAAGAGTCGATCGCGATCGCGACGCGCCCGCGGCCCGCCCTACGTCTTTGCATCGGAGGCTCGGCGATGGTAATATCGGCGTGGAATGCGAGGAGGCATGTATGGTACGGGGAAAGGGATGCAGGTATGGTAGCCATCGCGTCATCGAGCCCAAGGGGATACTACCCCAGCCGGCGCTGAGGATAGACAATACGATGGAGGTCTTCGATAACGAGGTGCTAATCGACGTGAGCACCCTGAATATCGACTCCGCGAGCTATACGCAGATCCGCTCGGCCTGCGACGGCGACTCCGCGAGGATGGAGGCCATGATCGAGGCTATCGTGGCGGAGCGCGGCAAGATGCAGAACCCGGTCACCGGCTCGGGCGGCATGCTCATAGGCACCGTTCGGGAGATAGGGCCCGCGTACCCGGACAAGAAGCTCAAGGTAGGCGACAAGATAGCCACCCTCGTGTCCTTGTCGCTGACTCCGCTGAAGATCGCGAGCATCAAGCGCCTCGATCCCGACCACGACCAGGTCGAGGTAGACGCGCAGGCCATACTCTTCGAGAGCGGCATCTACGCCCTCGTGCCGTCGGACCTGCCCGAGAGGCTGGCCCTAGCCGTGCTCGACGTCGCGGGCGCGCCCGCCCAGGTGGACAGGCTCGTGAAGGAAGGCGACACCGTGTGCATCATAGGCGGCGGCGGCAAGTCCGGGATCCTGTGCTGCTATCAGGCCATGAAGAACGTCGGGCCCTACGGCAAGGTCATAGTCGTCGAGTACTCCAAGGAGAACGCCAAGCGCATAGCCGACATGGGGCTCGCGACCGACGTCATAGTCGCCGACGCCACCGACGCCATTGACGTCTACCACAAGGTCATCGCCATCACGGGCGCGCGCGGCTGCGACGTGACGATCAACAACGTCAACGTCCCGAACACGGAGATGACGTCGATACTCATCACCAAGGGCCAGGGCCTCATCTATTTCTTCTCGATGGCGACGTCGTTCACCAAGGCCGCGCTCGGGGCCGAGGGCGTAGGCAAGGACATAGAGCTGATAGTGGGCAACGGGTACGCCAAGGGACACTCCGACCTGGCGCTGAATATCCTGAGGGAGTCTTCCGGCATACGGGGGCTGTTCGAGAAGCTCTACGTCTGATCGCGCTCGGGCGGCGCTATGGTCGCCTTGAGGAACACGTGGTCGGAGGGCAGGCGCCTCCTCTGGGCGAAGTTGAGCGGTACCATGTCCGCCATCGCCCCACCGCCCAGGATGGCTATGTCGTCCGAGCAGAAGATATAGTCGAGCTGGGCGAAGCTGGGCTTCCCGGCGGCGAAGTAGAAGTGCGTGAAGCGGGCGCCCTCCGGGACGCCGACCGCCTCGAGGACGTCCCGGAGCGGAAGCTCCAGGAACCTGTCGAACTCGAACTGCGAGTGCCCTCGGATAGCGATCCCGTTGAAGTCGCCGAGAACGACGCAGGCGCGCCTGCCGGCCACGAGGGAGCGCAGGCCCTCTATCTCTTCGAGCCGCTTCTCTATACCGCGGTCCTGGCCGTGCTGGGACTTCAGGTGCACGACGAAGGCGCTGAACTCCAACCGGCCCGAGGCGAGCCTGAGCTCCAGGAGGTTCCTCGAGAAATCGACCCGTACGTTGCCCGCCTCGACCTCGTCGAACCGCCCCTTCTTCACGAGCGCCCCTACGAATATGCCCCGCCTCGAATTCTCCTGGTGCAGGTAATAGTCGTAGCGGCCTGATAGGTAATACCGGGTGAAATTGGCCAGGGTCTCTACGCCTCCGATCTCGCAGAGGCCCACTACGTCGAAATCCTCCTTCATGATTATATCCGCGATGGCCGCTACCTTGCCGCGATCCTTATTGGGATTATAGATCGAGGCGTTCATCGCCGCGTAATCGGAGTCGGAGAGCGCCTCGAATTCCTCGCCGGAGTAATCCTTGTCCAGGAGCATGAAGAAATTCTCCGCGTTGAATGTAGCTATCCTGATTTCCTCTCCCACTATCCGTCACCTCGGTGGCGGATAATAGACGCTCTTCGCCCGCGGGTTCAAGGTGGGGTTCCGGGCGAGGTTGACAGGACTGGGGCGAGGTCCGAGAATGAGCGTAGCTGGCTCGGAACGGTCCGGAGGACGCATGCCCGACAAGGTAGGTATATACCGCGCAGGTAGCTACGACGCCGACGCCCTGGCGCGCGCGCTGGAGCGATCGATTGGGGAGCTAGGCCTCGGCTTGCCGTCGGGCGCGCGCGTGCTCGTCAAGCCGAATATAGTCTCCCAGAACAGGCCGTCCCAATGCACCACCACGCACCCGGCCGTAGTGGACGCGATATGCAGGATCTTCGCCGACCGCGGCTGCACCCTGACGATAGGCGAGGCGTCGGCGTTCTACGAGACAGGCTACACGGCCAGGGGCTTCAGGACCTCGGGCATCGCGGGAGTCGCGGCCAAGTACGGGGCTAGGCTCGTCGCGTTCGAGGAGGAGGGCGGGCGTCTCCATAGCGGCCCGAGCGCGAGGGCGCTTTCCAGCGTGCTCTTGGCGAGGAGCCTCGACGAGTGCGACTTCCTGGTTAGCGCCGCCAAGCTAAAGGCCCACGTCTTCGCGAAGCTGTCGGGGGCGGTGAAGAACCTGTACGGCCTCGTGCCCGGCGGGGCCAAGTTCGAGTACCACTATAGAGGCGGCGAAAACACGCGCTACGCGTTCGGCCATAAGCTGTGCGATATATGGGAGATTGCCCGGCCGGGCCTGTCGGTGCTCGACGCCGTATGGGGGCTCGAGGGCTACGGCCCCGCGTCGACGGGAAAGCCGAAGCGTACGGGGCTCCTGTTCGTCGCGGCCAATCCCTGGGCGCTCGACTGGCAGGCCGCCCGAGTAGTAGGCAGCGATCCGCGCGCATTGGAAATATTCCGAGCAGGCCTCGAGAGAGGCGCTCTGGTCGATCCCGATTCCATAGAGCTCCGCGGCGATTTCCCCGAGCCGCCCAGCGTGCCGTACGAGTTCCCCGTCCTCAGCGAGGCGGTGCCTCCGGAGCGCGATACGGTCTATCGGCTCGTATCGTTCGCGCCCGAGGTCTCGGCCCGTCGATGCGACGGCTGCGGGGCGTGCGTCGCGGCCTGCCCGCCTGGGGCCGTCGAGATGACCGGGACGGGCGCGGGCGCGCGCCCCCTGTTCGACGGCGAGACCTGCCTGAGGTGCTACCATTGCTTCTATTCCTGTACGAGGCGCGCTATACGGCTGCGGGGCGCGACCCTCGTGAACCGACCGGCTATGGCGCTCCGCAGGCTCATTAGCCTGTGATCCGGATTCCTTTTTATGCTACGATCGCTCGTATGATGACGCTCGCGGCCCTCCTATGCCTACTCGCGCCGTTCTCGGCGATCGCGTCCCCCGCTTCCGCCGCGGAATCGTGGAAGGCGAGGAGCCTCGTCCGGAAGATCGAATGGAACGGCCACCTCTGGCTTCCTATGGCGTATTCGGAGGATGAGCTCCGCGAGGCGCTATCGGCGAACGATGACCCCCGGGCGGGCATCTATGTCCCGGGAGAGGCCGGCGCGTTCGCGCTCGGTTCCTACGAGATCGACGGAGATCTCGCCTGCATGCTCGTTCGCTACGGACTCGATAGCGGAGGCTTAGGAGGGATCTGGCTGTTCGTCCTCGACGTCAACGGCGTCGTCTCGTCCAGGCTCGAGTTGGCGTCGTGGGCGATGGGAGAGTCGGGCGGAGAATACCGCGAGGCCTGGCTGCGTGAACCCTCCGACGGGACAGGCCGCCTCGAGATAGTAGTGAGAAGACGGTACTTCGACTCGCGGGCCCTTCTCGAGGGCGGCGACGCCGATACGTCGACGGGCGATTCGCTCGAATTCTACTCATGGCGCTCGCCCGAATTCCGCCTCGAGCGAAGCGTCGACCTCCTCGCCGCCGGAAGCGGGGGCGACGGGACTCGAGCGCTTCTCGAAACGTTCGAGTGGGGGTTCCGTCCGCCTTTCTAGCTCGCGCCGGCTATGCTATGCTACAATCCGCGATAGCACGGAGGATTCGATGCATATTCTGATAGCCAACGACCATGGAGCCGTCGAGCTCAAGGCCGCCATCGTAGCCGCCCTGAGCGCCAAGGGCCATACGGTAGACAACCTAGGCGTCGACGGGCCCGATTCCGTCGACTATCCCGACAGGGCGAGGCTCGCGGCGGAGCGCTACCTGGCGGGCGGCTACGACTTCGGTATCCTCTGCTGCGGCTCGGGGATAGGCATATCGATAGCCGCGAACAAGATCCGCGGCATCCGCTGCGCCCAGGTCTTCGACCTATACACCGCCGAGATGTGCAAGCGGCATAACGACGCGAATTTCATCTCGTTCGGCGGCCGCGTCTCGTACCCAGTGCCGGTGATCGAGATGATCGAGGCCTACATGGCCGCCGAGTACGAGGGCGGTAGGCACGCGGCTAGGGTGGCTAAGATAGAGGCCGGCGGCTAGATAGCTCGATAAGGACGCCCCGCCCCAAGAGCGGAGCCCTCAGGATCGACTGGATAAGGAGCGCAATCATGAAACGACGTACCCGCATCGCGTTGGTCTCCGCGGCGGCGCTGTTCGCTATCCTGTTCCTCGCCCGCTTCGCGTTCCTGGTCCTCTCGGCGGATGACGAACGGCCGTTCGGCGGAGGCTTCCAGGACCTGGGCGAGGCGGCCCAGTCACAGTCCTCGTACGCGCGCAAGAACTACGCCAGCTCGAAGACGGTCGTCGCCCAGCCGGTACTCGGGCCCCAGCTCGTGGAGCAGAAGTACGAGCGCGTAGCGAGGCTCTCGTCGACGAGCGCGGCCTTCGACGACGACGCGGCGGCCGCCCTGGCGCTCGCGGAATCCATGAGCGCCATCGTGCAGAGCGAGAACGCCTACGGCCTGCCGGGAGCCCGCTCGGTAGCGCTGACCTTCGGCGTGACGCCGGAGGCGTTCGAGGGCTTCGTCGAGGGGCTGCGCGGCCTCGGTTCGCTCGAGTCGGTGACCGTCATCAAGGAAGACAAGACGGCCGATTTCCGGGCCTTGCAGGCGAGCCGACTGTCCCTCGAGAAGACCCGTGACGGCCTGCGCGCCCTGTCGTCGCCGGGCGCCTCGCTCGCCGACCTCGTCGCCCTGGAGACCAAGATCCTGGAGATCGAGGGGCGGATACAGGAACTCGGCATAAGCCTCGGCGACTTCGACGAGGGCAACTCCTTCTGTACCGTCCATTACGCACTCAGGGAACGGATCGCGTCGCCCGTCGGGCCGAGGATAGCCGGGGCGCTGTTCGAGTCGCTCGAGTGGAGCCTCCTCACGTTCCTCGGGATAGCCCTCGCCGTCGCGGCGACGCTCGGGCTCTCCCTGCTCGCGTCGATAGTCGTGGACAAGGCCGTGGCGTACTCCAGGAAGCCCTAGCTTCCGGCGGCGTCACCTTGCTATCTTCGCCTGAATTCCGTACCATCGGGGCACAATGAAAACCTACGAAGAGATCAACGCCAAGATAGAGGCCAAGACGGCCGTCGTGATGACCGCCGAGGAGATAATAGACTACGTCGACAGGAAGGGCCTCGACCAGGCGGCCCGCGAGGTCGACGTGGTGACGACCGCCACGTTCGGGCCGATGTGCTCCTCGGGCTGCTTCCTCAATTTCGGCCACGCCATGCCCAGGATACGCATAACCGAGGCGTGGATAGACGACGTCGCCGCGTACGGCGGCGTGGCGGCCGTCGACGTCTACCTGGGCGCCACCCAGCTCCGGAAGAACGACCCCGCCAATACCTATTACCCCGGCGAATTCCGCTTCGGCGGCGGGCACGCGATGGAGAAGCTCGTCGCGGGCGAGGAGCTCGAGCTCTTCGCCCTCTCGTACGGCACCGACGACTATCCGCTTCGCGAGATCAGGACGAGGTTCTCGATCAAGGACCTGAACCAGGCGATCATGGTCAACCCCAGGAACTGCTACCAGAACTACAACGTCGCTATAAACGGCTCCGACAAGCCGGTATACTCGTATCTAGGGCTCCTGAAGCCCCGCATGGAAAACCTCGGCTACTCGTCCGCGGGACAGCTGTCGCCGCTCCTCAACGATCCCCATTACCGCACCATCGGGGTCGGTACCAGGGTCTGGCTGGCCGGCGCGCAGGGCCACGTCTACGCGGAGGGGACGCAGCACGCCTCCGCCTGCCTCCGAGGCGATAACGGCGTGCCGATGGAGGGCGCCGGCACGCTGGCCCTGACGGGCGACATGAAGCGCATGCGCAAGGAATTCGTGCGCGGGGTCAGCCTGCCCGGCTACGGGGTGTCCCTGAGCCTCGGGGTAGGCGTGCCCATCCCCATCCTGGACGTCGACATGCTACGGCAGACCTGCGTACGCGACAGGGATATCTACGCCCCGGTGATAGACTACAGCCGCGATTACCAGTACAAGACGGGCAAGGTCGTCTGCAGGCTCTCCTACGAGCAGCTCAAGTCCGGCGAGGTGACCATCGAGGGCAAGAAGGTGATGACGGGGAGCCTGTCGTCGTACGCGAAGGCGAGGGAGATAGCCTGGCTGCTCAAGGAGGAGATATCCAGGGGCGAATTCCTCGTCTCGAGGCCCCTCGCGCCCCTGCCCCCTAACCAGTCCTGCGGCGGATTGGCCGCGAGGGAGACGACCCGATGATCACCAAGCGCGTACTCTTCTCCTTTCCCAAGGACATGGTCGAGAAGCCGATCGTCTACCACCTGGTCAAGGATTACGACCTCGTCGTCAATATCTTCCGCGCGAGGATAACGCCAGAGGACGAAGGCTTCCTCCTCGTGGACGTGACCGGGCCCGAGGATAGGATAGCGGAAGGCCTAGCCTTCGTCAGGGCGGCCAACGTCGCCGTCAACGAGTCGGAGATAGGCCTGCGTTGGGACGAGGGCCTATGCACGTCGTGCGGCAACTGCCTGACGCATTGCCCGACGGGCGCCCTCAAGATAGTCGATCGCGCCGCGATGAAGGTCGGTTTCGAGCCCCCGCTGTGCGTCGAGTGCCTGAGCTGCATATCGGTCTGCCCCTTCGGCGCCTGCTCCTCGCTGTTCTAGCCCCGGGGACGCGCGGCCGCGATGGAATTCGTCAGCTTCGAGCACGAGGCCGCGCGCTTCAGGATATCGCGGGAGGCCCTGAGGCCCGCGGCAGCCGCGATCCGCGAGAACCGCGCGGCCTTGGAGCGGTATATAGCTAGGCACGAGCGGTTCAGGGCGTCGCTCGTACCGGTGGAGCTCCTGCCCGGCGCCCCCCCGATAGCGCTAGTCATGAGCCGTGCCTCGCTAGCCGCCGGAGTAGGCCCCATGGCCGCGGTCGCGGGAGCCTTCGCCGAGATAGCCGGCAGGGCCGCGCTCGGCGAGGGGATAGCCGAGGCTGTGGTCGAGAACGGGGGCGACATATTCGTCAAGGTAGACGCCCCCATCACCGTCGGCCTCTACGCGGGCTCGAGCCCGCTATCGGGGCGACTAGCCTTCAGGATCGACCCCGAGCGGACGCCCCTGGGGATATGCTCGTCCTCGGGGACGCTCGGGCATAGCCTGAGCCTGGGCGCCTGCGACCTGGCTACCGTCGTCTCCGCCGATACCGCCCTGGCCGACGCCGTGGCGACGCTCGCCGCCAACCTCGTGTCGAGGCCCGAGGATATCGACCGGGCCCTGGCGGCGGCCGGCGACATCCCGGGCGTCCTGGGCGTCCTCATAGTCAAGGGCGACAGGATAGGCATGCGCGGGGATCTCCCGCCGCTCGTGCGTAACGGGGACCCGAGATTCCTCGACAAGATCACCAGGGATCCCTTTTCCGGCTACGTCTTCTAGCCTCGCTAAGGCTTCATTACCGCTTTCTTTTTTAGCCGCCTCCGGCTAGAGTATAATGACGCCATGAAGATAATCGTCGGACACGGAAACATGGACCTCGACTGCATCGGGTCGATAGTCCTCGCGAAATACCTGTTCCCGGATCACGTGCCGGTGAAGAGCTACCTCGTCCACCCGGTGGCCAGGAAGCTCATGAACCTGTACGCGGACAGGCTCGGCTTCTGGACGACCGCCGACCTCAAGGGCCAGGCGATAGAGCGGGCCGTCGTCGTCGATACCTGCGCCATGAGCAAGATAGAGGAATACTTCCGCGGCGTCCCCGACGCGGCCGCCATCGAATTCGAGGTCTTCGACCATCATCCCGCGGAACGCCGCGACATCCCCGCCGCGAAGATACACGAGCGGCCTTTCGGGGCCAATACTACGCAGCTGGGGCTCGAGCTCATAGCGCAGGGCGTCTTCATAGAGCCGGAGGACGCGACCATCGCGCTCACCGGGCTGTACGCCGATACGGGCAACTTCACCCACCCTAACGTCTCCCGAGAGGACTTCGAGGTGGCCGCCTTCCTCCTGTCGCAGGGGGCCTCCCTGACGCTCGTCAAGGACTTCCTCGTGCCGCTGCGGGAGAAGCAGCAGATAGTCCTCTTCCACGAGATCCTCAACCTCCTCGAGAACCGCAGCATACGGGGCCACGTCGTGCAAGTCTGCTATCTCGAGCTCGAGACTGACGCCCAGGGCCTGGGCGCGGTAATCGAGCAGGTCTTCGAGGTTGAGCACGGCGAGATACTGTTCGGCTTCTTCTTCTTCAAGAAGAAGGCCAAGATGCTCATCATCGGCCGCAACAACAACGCCCGCCTCAGCGTCGACGAGATACTCCGCAGCTTCGGCGGAGGCGGCCACCGCCAGGCGGCCTCCGCTACCGTCAAGACGGAGGAAGGACGCGCCTTCGCCGAGCGCACGTTAAGCTACCTGGAGGCTATGCTAGAGCCCGCCGCTACCGCGAGGGACATCATGACCGAGATCGTCGATAGCGTAGACCAGGAGTCGAGCCTCCTTGACGCCTCGATCTTCCTCGAGAGCGTATCGCACACGGGCGCCCCGGTCTGCGACTCGGAGGGGCGGCTGGTCGGCTTCTTGACGCTCCGGGATATAATGAAAGGCCGCAAGGGCGGGCAGATGCACGTCCCCGTCCGTACCTATATGACTAAATCCGTGGTCACGGCCGGGCCCGACACGACGGTGCGCGACATCGACGAGCTCCTCTTCGAGAAGGACGTCGGGCACCTTCCCATCGTGGAGGACGGCCGCATCGTGGGCATGGTTACCCGCGGCGACCTCTTAGCGTTCAAGCGCAACGACCGCAGGCGCAAGGCCGAGCTCCTGGGCGGCCTCGGGATAGACGGGCCGGGGGAGGCGCGCGTCGCTCCTGGCGCGTAGGAGGAGAGGCTCTTGGCGAAGAGGCTCTTGGCGAAGGGAAGCGTCGAAAGTAAACTTTTCGATAGTTCCTCTCGACAAGAACCGCGCTATGGCATACCATAGCGCATTCACGCTCAAGGAGAACGTATGGCAGAAAAAGAGACCCTCGTTATCGCATCGAAGGTAAAGGCGTTCATCAAGGACGCTTCCGAGCTGAAGTGCTCGGCCGCCGTGATCGACGCGCTGTCCGATAAGGTCCGCGCCCTCTGCGAAGAGGCGATTAAGAACGCGAAGGCCGACGGCCGCAAGACCGTGCAGGAAAAAGACTTCAAGTAAGGTACTGTTCGCGCCGGGGCGCGCGCGGGGCGAGCCTTTGCCCCCGCGCCCTAAGGCGCGCGTCGGGAAAGGAAGTCCTACATTCAGAGCGAAGATGGACGGCCTAAGTGCGGCACGCTCGCGGCGGATCAGAAACTAGCCACGGCATGGATTGCCACGCGATCGGGCGTCGGAACGGCCTTCAAGCCCTATTTCGTCGAGTTCAAGGGCGGGACGGCCATATCCTTCTATAAAGACGGGAAGGTACGCTCGGGGACCCTGGCTACGAGCCAGGAGCTCGTTACCTCGGTCGGGGCCGGAGGCTTGGCCCCGACGTACGAGACGGTTCACGAGGGGACGGTCGTCCGCTTCAACCAGGACGGATTCGCCGTAGAGTACTAGGCGGCCCCCCCCCCTGCCTTCGATTTGACAACCGCCTACCCGCGAACGATACTCCGGTTATAATGAACCATAGCCTTCGATGCCTGCGCATGGCCATGCTAGGCGCGCTCGTCTTCTCCTCCTTCGCCCAGGCGGATCCGAAGTCGGCGCTCGTAGGCGTCTATGGGAACAAGCCGCTGGCCTTCGTCGGCTCGAGGGGGCCCGAAGGCCTCTTTATCGAGGTACTGGAAGAATGCGCCGCGGAGCAGGGCTGGAGCCTCGAATATCGCGTCGACACCTGGGATTCGCTGTATCGCCAGGTCCAGGCCGGACTGATAGATCTCCTCCCGGTCGTCGCGTTCTCCGAGGAGAGGGCGTCCAGCCTCGCGTTCTCGAAGGAGACCCTCGTCTCCAACTGGGGAGAGGTCTATACCGCCAAGTCGCTTTCGATACAATCCATCGACGACCTTCGCGATAGGAATATCGCCTTCTTGCAGGGCGATACCCACGGCTCGTATTTCAGGACGCTGCTCGAGAAGCTCGGCATAGGGCACTCCGAACTGATAGTCGCGGATTACGGCGCGATGGCGGACGCCCTGGAAACTGGGGAGGCCGACGCCGGGGTCTTCAACCATATCTACGCGACCGTCTCGCTCGCTGACCGCTCCGTCCGAGTGACGCCTATAGTGTTCAACCCTATCCAGATACGGTTCGCGGCTAAGAAGGGCGATCCGTCCGGGCTCCTACCGGCGATAGACGCGCGTATCCGCGAGATGAAGCGGGGCGACTCGGCTGAATACCGAGCGGCCCTCGGACGCTGGCTCGGGATGTACGCGGATACCGGTGGCCCTCCCTGGCTACTCTACGTAAGCCTGGCGTCGGTAGCGGCGATCCTAGCCGGGATAGCCCTTAATATGTGGCTCGGGAACCTCGTCAAGAGGAAGACCCGGGAACTAGAAGAAAGCAACCGCGCGCTCCTCGAGAGCGAGGCCAACCACGCGGCGATACTGCGCAGCGCCATGGACGGCTTCATGCTCCTCGACATGGACGGCCGTATCGTAGAGGTAAACGAGGCGTTCTGCGCCATGGGAGGGTACTCCGAGGCCGAGCTGACCGGTACCGCGATCTCCGCCCTCGAGCTGGCGGAAGCCGAGGACGGGGCCGTGGAGAGGATAGGCCGTCTCCTCGAGCGAGGCGAGGACCGGTTCGAGTCGAAGTTCAAGAAGAAGACCGGCGAACCCTTCGACGTTGAAGTGAGCGTCCAGTACAGGCCGGGCGTCGAGAAACGGCTCGTCGCCTTCGTCAGGGATATTACCGATAGGAAGCGCGCGGATGATATCAGGGCCTTCATGGCGAGGACGAGCAGCCAGCTCGACGATACTACCTTCTTCGAGGACGTCGCGCGATACCTCGGCGTCAGCATGGGGATGGCCTATGTCTGTATCGATAGCCTCGAGGGAGACGGGCTCTACGCGAGCACCCTGGCCGTGTGGCGGGAGGGGCGCTTCGAGAGGAACGTGACCTACGAGCTAGAGAATACGCCGTGCGGAAGGGCTGTAGGGAAGACTTTATACTGGCTGCCGGAAGGAGCGCGAAGACTCTTCCCGGAAGCGAAGCTGCTCCAGAGGCTCGAGGCCGAGAGCTACGTCGGAGCGACGCTGTGGAGCCACGACGGCAAGCCTATAGGACTGATAGCCATGATAGGCGCGAAGCCCGCGAAGGACAGGGACTTCGTGGAGTCGACGCTCGCCTTGGTAGGCATGCGCGTCTCGGCGGAGATGGAGCGGCTCGACGCCGAGCGCGCGCTCAAGGAACGAGAGGCCTACCAGCACGCCATCATCGAGTGCTCGCCCCTGCCCATGTTCAGCATGGACCTCGACGGCCGCATCATTGCCTGGAACCCCGCGGCCGAGAGGGTCTTCGGCTGGAGCGCCGAGGAGGTCCGGGGGGTGCTGCTCCCGATAATACCCCCGGAGAAGATCGACGAATTCTTCGAGCTGAGGGAACTGCTCAGGGCGGGCCACGTCATATCCGGGATAGAGATAACGAGGATGAGGAAGGGGGGGGAGCGCATAGAAGTCAGCCTATGGTCGGCGCCTATATTCGACGGGAACGGCAAGCATATCGGCCTCCTCTCCTACATGGAGGACATCACCGAGCGGAAGCTAGCCGAGGAGCGGCTACGGAGGAACCTCGAGGAGAAGAAGGTGCTGCTCCGAGAGGTTCACCATCGCGTCAAGAATAACCTGAGCGTCATCTCAAGCCTGCTCGACCTTCAATCGGCGAAGATAACGACTCCCGAAGAAGCCATCGGCGCGTTCAAGAACAGCCGGGACCGGGTCATGGCCATGGCCCTCGTCCATAAGGAGCTCTACGAATCGGGCGATTTCGCCCGTATCGAGATGGGCGCCTACGTCGGCAGCCTGATAAGGCAGATCTCGACCGTTTTCGGAGGGGCGGGAAACGTGCGCTACGAGCCGCGGGCTGACGGCGTGATCCTGAACCTGCAGGTGGCCATACCGTGCGGGCTTATCCTCAACGAGCTTATAACGAACGCCTATAAGTACGCGTATCCGGACGGAAGGGCGGGCGCCATAAGGATATCGGTGCTCGACGACGGGGCGGGCTACTGTCGGCTGACCGTCGCCGACGACGGACCCGGCCTGCCCGCCGGCTACGAGGGCGGCAATACGCTCGGGCTGACCCTCGTCAGGCTGCTCGTGGACCAGATAGACGGGACCCTGGAGGTAACGGACTCGAGCGGGGGATCGGGCGGCCCGGGCACGAGGGTCTCGATACGCCTGCCCGTGGCGACGTCGTAGGCCGCGACCTCGCCGGGTATGGGTCGCCTAGCAGATCCTGGAGCGATCGATGTCGGCGAGGGTCGCCGCCCCCGTCATCAGCATGGCCTCGGCGAGCTCGGCGCGTACCTTCTCGAGGTAGAGCCTGGCGCCCTCGGCTCCGCCGCCGTAGACCGACCAGGTGAAGGGCCTGGCTATGAGCACTCCGTCGGCCCCGAGTGCCAGCGCCTTGAACGCGTCGAGCCCCGTCCTGAATCCGCCGTCCACGAGTACCTTCATCCTCCCGCCGACGGCGTCAACGATACCGGGTAGCGCCTCGACGGTGGACGGTGTCTCGTCGAGGACCCGGCCGCCGTGGTTCGATACGACTATGCCGGCCGCTCCCGCCTCGAGGGCCTTCTTCGCGCCGGCGGGGCTCATCACGCCCTTGAGGACGAAGGGGATGCTCACCGACGAGGCTATGGCCGCGAGAGACTCCACCGGCATGGGCGAGACGGGCTTGCCCTGCATGGCCAGGACGACGAGCCCCGCGGCGTCGATGTCCATCGCGAACGCGAACGCCCCCGAGTCCTCGGCCATCTTCGCCTTGTGAAGCACCTCAGGGAGGCTCCACGGCTTGATAGTGGGTATGCCATGCCCCCCTATGGCCGCTATGGCCGCGATAGTGCCGGCATACACCTCGTCCTTGACGCCGTCCCCGGTGAAGGCGACGCTTCCCGCGGCCTTGCAGCCCTCGAGCACCGCGGCCGAGTACGATAGGTCCGTATAGGCGTCGCTGTAGTGGAGGCCGACGGCCCCGACGGGCGCGGCGTAGACGGGGAGCGAGAACTCGCGGCCGAAGAGCGCCGTATCGGTCGATACGGCCGTCGGCGCATAGACGGTATCCATCACCAGGCGTATCTTCCTGAGGTCCTGGTAGTTGCGTATGAAGCCGAGTCCGGTGCCCTTGCCTCCGGGGCCCGGTATCATGCCCTTGCAGGCTACCCCGTTGCATTCGGCGCAGACCTTGCAATACGGCCCGATGGTCTCCTTGGCCTTAACGCGTACCTCTTGATAGTTCATCTCGTTCCGCTCCTCGCGCGCTCTATGGATATGGACGTATAGGAAAGCCTCGGCCAGCCTGGGCAGGCCTTAGGCGGGATCGGGCGAGAGGCCCGGGACGTCGAGCTCTCTCGGTATCCTGGAAGGCCTGCCTGAAGGATCGACGAAGGCCCAGGTGACGCGGGCGTCGGCGACGAGCTCGTCTCCCCGCGCGATGCGCTGAGCCATGACGCCGGAGACCGCGCCCCGCTTGACCGGCTCGGATTCTATAGTCAGGCGGTCGTCGAGCACGGCCGAGCGCTTGTAGTCTATCTCGACTCGGGTAACGAATAGCCCGTAGCCGGCCCGCAGCGATCCGGCGAAGTCGAAGCCGACGGCCTTGAGGTACTCGTGGCGCGCGAATTCTAGATAGTGCAGGTAGTTTGCGTTGTTGACGTGGCCGTTCATGTCGCACTCGTAGGTTCGGACGACGAGCTCAGTGGTATGTCGCATAGGCGCGATTATAGGGGCTTTCCGCCATCGCCGGCAAGCTACCGGCGCTGCTCCCTCGGGCCGCGAGTTCCCCTCCGGCCGGGAAAGCGGTATCGTATACTGATAACGATGGAGGTACCATGCAGACGCTGTACTCGAGACCCTTGACGCTCCGCGGCCTGGAACTGAAGAACAGGATATTCATGGCGCCCATGTGCCAGTACTCGGCCCGCGACGGCATGCCCGGCGCGTGGCACCTGCGGCATTACGTCGAGCGGGCCATAGGAGGCGTCGCCCTCGTCGTCATAGAGGCGACGGCCGTCTCCCCCGAGGGACGCATCAGTCCCGCGGACCTGGGGCTGTGGAGCGACGAGCACCGCGACGCCTTCGCGCCTCTCGTAGCCGCGATCCACGAGGCCGGCGCGAAGGTCGCGGTGCAGCTGGCCCACGCCGGCAGGAAGGCGAGCACGGCCGTACCCTGGCTAGGCAAGGGGCTCGTGCCGGAGGCCGACGGAGGCTGGGAGGTGATAGGGCCTTCCGCCGCGCGCTTCGACGACTCGTACCCCATGCCGCGCGAGATGGGCCCGGGCGATATAGAGCGAGTGGAGCTGGCCTTCGCCGCGGCCGCGAGGAGGGCCGTAGAGGCTGGCTTCGACGCCGTGGAATTGCACGCGGCCCACGGCTATCTCGTCCATCAGTTCCTGTCGCCCCTTAGCAACCGGCGCGCGGACGGGTACGGAGGCTCCCTGGAGGGGCGGTCGAGGCTGCTCCGGGAGATAGCGCCCGCGGTGCGCGGCGTCCTGCCCGATTCCATGCCGCTCCTCGCGAGGGTCTCGGCGACCGATTGGATAGAGGGGGGATGGGACGTCGAGGAATGCTCGGCTACGCTGAACGCCGTGAAGGCGGCCGGGGTGGACTTCGTGGACGTATCGTCAGGCGGCCTCTCCCCGGCCGCCAAGATGCCGGTGGGCCCCGGGTACCAGGTCGGGCTAGCCTCGCGCGTACGGGCCGCTACCGGCTTGCCCACCGGCGCGGTAGGCCTCCTAACGACCCCTGAGCAGATAGAGCAGGCCCTGGTGACGGGGAGCGCCGACGCGGTATCCCTGGGGCGGCTCCTGCTTCGCGACCCGTACTGGCCGGCCAGGCAGCTCCCCGCGGAGGCCAGGACGCCCCCGGCCCAATACCTGCGCGCGTTCGCTTGAGGCTTCGCGGCTCCGCCCGCGGCTCGGCTCCGCCCCCACCCGTGGACGGATCCCGGTTCCCGGGCTATTATCGTGCGCATGAACGATATCGATAGAACGCTGCTTGGCGCGGCCGTAGCCAGGGCGCGCGCCTCGCGGGAAGCCGGCAACCATCCCTTCGGAGCCGTGCTCGCCGACGCCGGCGGC
>JAHIWG010000126.1 GCA_018816345.1 Spirochaetota bacterium
CGGCAACCTGGGGAACGCCACGGATAGGCCGCAGGTCTACCTGACGTTCTCCCAGCCGATGGTCCCTGTCGCCCGCCTCGGCGCGCCCATGGACCGCGTCGCGGGAGTATCGATAACCCCGCCCCTCGAGGGCCGTTGGCAGTGGATCAGCACCAAGTCGCTGGCCTTCGATCCCGACGAGAGCATCGCGCGGTTCGTCCAGTACTCGGTTAAGGCCGACGAAAGCCTCGTCTCGCTCTACGGGGACAAGCTCAAGGCGACATCGTTCTCGTTCTATACGGGCACCTTCTCGATGAGGTCCGTCGGCAGCAGGAAGACGCAGGGAAAGACCCAGGACCTGTCCGCCGAGGAGCTTCGGGAGCTTATCGTCTCCTTTAACATGGCCGTCTCCGCTAGAGCCGTAGAGCCGGCGCTGGAGCTGCGAGGCCCCTCGGGCTCCTACCGCCTAGCGGCCTCCAATTGGGACCCCGTAGCGAAGGCCGCCACGACCAAGGAGACTAATCAAGTGCTCCTCCAGGTCATGGACGCCGTGCCGGAGGACCAGCAGCTATCGCTCATCCTCAAGGCCGGTACGAAGCCCGGACCGTCGAGCGTGGCCACGGAATTCGACGCGGCCCTGGGGCTCGGCTCGCTCAAGCCCTTCGAATACCACAAGCCATGGGGCGACCGGGTCATGGAGGGGCTGTACCGCTACCGCGCCGACGACGCCAACGCGATATGGCTGCAGTTCTCCCATCCGGTGATGAGGGAAGGACTCGAGAAGGCCGTCACGATCGTCGACTCCAAGCCAGCCAGCACCGACTACGACGAGTACCGGGCCATGAAGAACCCGAGCGTAGTCATAGCGTCGGACCAGGGGGAGGTAGAGATACCCGCCTCGGCGATAGAGGTATTCGGCACGCGGGTGCGTATAAACGGCCTGAGGTTCAAGCTGACGCCGACGTACAGGGTGAGCGTCTCGACGGCGGTGAGGGATATCTACGGCCGCGGCCTTTCAGAGGGCGGATCCTTCATGTTCCGCCTCGGCAATCCCCTGAGCTACGTCTACTTTCCCCATACGGGGACCCACATGCTCGAGGCCAGCTTCCCCCCGCGCGTCATAGCGGAGGTGCAGGACGCCGAATTCCTGCGCTATACCGTGCATTCCTGGGAACGTGGGACCGGCGCGTGGAACGACGGGTACCAGAACGAAGTCGACCTCTCGAAGCTGCCGCCGATGACGAAGCACTTCGAGGTGCTCGACCTGACGCCCTGGCTAAACAAGGACGGCAAGGGCCATCTCCTGGTCCAGTGGCGGGCCAAGGACCAGGGACGCTATCCGAGGGATGTTAATCCCGGGCTCGACGTCCAGGTAACCGACCTCGCCATCACGGCCCGCGTGGCCTACAACCTGATTCTCTGCAGGGTCACCAGCATATCGACGGGCAAGCCCGTGGCCGGGGCCGAGGTCCGCCTCCTCGACTACAGGACGGAGAGGATGGCGCTGCGGACCGACGCCGACGGCGTCGCGGCCTTCCCCCTCGAGCCGGGCGAATACAGGAGCGCCTTCTATTCGAGGGTAGGCTCCAGAACGTATCCGACGGATAACCTGCTCGTCACCGCGGAGAAGGATTCCGACTATATCGAGTGGACGCCTTCGGGCCACGACGCCTGGCGCTTCGACGTGGCCGGGAGGACGTCCGCGGCGTCGGCCGAGTCTATCCGCAAGATCGCCTTCATGTTCTCCGACCGAAAGATATACCGCCCCGGCGAGACTGCCTCCTTCAGGGGCATAGACCGGGTACTCGCGCTCGGCGTCTATAGCCCCCCCGCGCCGACCGACTACAGGCTGCGCCTCGTGAGCCGCGAGACGGGCGAGGTCGTCGCCCAGAGCGAAGGCACGACGCTGGCCACGGGAGGATTCTGGGGCAGCTTCGAGTTGCCTGCCGACCTGCCTCCGGGCGGCTACGCGGCCGAGTACTGCCGGCTCGACGGGGGCAAGGTTTCGGCTTCCGCCGCCGAGAGCATCATAGTCTCCAATTTCCGCCGGTTGCAGTTCGAGTCATTCTTCGACGCCCCGACCCTACCCGCGTTGGCCGGCGACGACGTCTCGATGACGCTCAACGCCCGCTACCTGGCGGGAGGCAGCATGCGCGACGCCTCCTATTCCGGATATTGGACCAGGGAGCCGTACGCCTTCGCCCCCGCCGACAGGGCGCTGGCGGCCCTGTACTATGGGCAGGAGGACGAATGGGCCGAGCGCAGCTCCCTTTCATCGTTCAGCGGCAGCCTGGACGGGGAGGGCCGCGCCGCGGTCGGCCAGCAGACCGGCGGCGACGGCGTCAAGGGAAAGGCGTACCGCTACCGCGCCCAGGCCAGCGTCACCGACCCCCTGACGGGCCAGAGCGTCAGCGCGGCGAAGTCAATCGTCGTGTACCCCGCGGAATTCCTCGTGGGAGGCGGCGTGCGCGCCGAGACGAGCTCCGCCTACGGCAGGTACTTCGCCGCGGGCAAGAAGCTGGCCCTGGACTTCGCCATGGCGGCCCCGGACGGCGGCCGCTACCTGGCCGGCCCGACCCGGCGGGTGGGCTACAAGATAGTCAGGAAGGAATGGAAGCTCGTCCAGCAACAGGGCCTCGAGGGCGTCGATTCTCGCTGGGAAACGGTCGACGTACCCGTGGCCTCGGGCGAGGCTACCTCCGCCGGCCCGATTGGCAGCGTGCCGTTCGCGGCCGACAAGGCCGGCCAGTACTCGGTCGTCCTCTCGGCAGCCGATAGCAAGGGCCGCCTGACGGCCTGCACCTTCAACTTCTGGGTTACGGGCAGGGAATGGGTCAACTGGTACAGCGGAAACGCGGCGGGAATAAGCCTTTCGACCGAGCGGCCGTCCTACGCGCCCGGCGAGACGGCCAGGGTGCTCATGCGCTCGCCGTTGCCCGCCGGCACCTACCTCGTCACGACAGAGCGAGAGGGCATCATGAGCCGCCGCGTCGTTACCTTCGACGGGCCCACCCAAGTGCTCGAGATACCCGTCGAGGAGAAGCACGTACCGGTATTCTACGTCGCCGTGGCCACCTACTCGGTACGCTCGGGCCCGCCCGAGCATCGATACGGGCAACCTGACCTCGACAAGCCGAAGTCGTACTTCGGCCTGACCCAGATACGCGTCGACGCAGGCTCGCGGCGCATAAAGCTGGAGATAAGCCCCGACGCGCCGTCCTACGAGCCAGGATCGAAGGCCAGCTTCACCGTGCGGGCGACCCGCGACGGCAAACCGGAAGCCAACGCCGAGCTCCTCTTGATGGCGGTGGATCGCGGAGTGGTGGACATCGTCGACTACCACGTGCCCGATCCCATGGCCTTCTTCTATAACCGCGCCTACTTCCCGCTCGGGACCAGGGGCGGGGATAGCCGGGACATGCTCATGGACCCCGTCACCTACGAGGTGAAGGATCAGTTCGGCGGCGACTCGGGCAAGGACCAGGAGCGCAAGGACTTCAACCCCACGGCCGTGTTCGTGCCGGCGGTCATAACCGACGGAAGCGGCGAGGCGACGGTCAGCTTCACCTGGCCGGACAACCTGACGACCTACCGCTGCACCGTGGTGGCGGTAACGGCCGACCGCTTCGGGCTGGCCGAGAAGGAGATACAGGTCCGCAACCCGGTCAACGTCAAGACAAACATGCCGAGGAAGATGAGGGTACGCGACACGGCCATGGCCGGCGTCATCGTCACCAACATGGACGCCAAGGCCCAGACGGTCACGGTGAGCGCGTCGTCGAGCATCCTGACCCTGCTTGGCGAGAGGACGAAGACGGCCGTCATCCAGCCGGGGACTACCGTCGAGATAGCCTTCGCGTTCGGCGCCGAGCGGCGCGGCGACGGCGACATAGTCTTCGAGACGCGCTGCGCCGTTCACAACGAGACGCTCCGCGAGAGCTATTCTGTCGAGGAGCCGTCTACCTTCGAGACGACGGCGTCGATAGGGTCGGTGGGCCGGGGATCGGCCAAGGGCCTCGACAGCTTCACCGAGGGCATAGTCCTGCCGATGGAGCCGGCGGGCAGTTCCGGGAGCCTGGAACTGACTCTAGGCGCCTCGAGGCTCCCGATGCTCGGCAGCGCCATGAACTACGTCTTTAATTACCCCTTCGGCTGCAACGAGCAGCTGTGCTCGAAGCTCCTGCCACTCATTGCGTTCGGCGAATACGCCGAGGCCTACGGGCTCGATTCCAGGGTCTCATCCCCGAGGTCGGTCGCGGAGCGCGTCATGGCCGAGATAGCCGCCACCCAGCGCCCCGACGGCGGCTTCGGGCTATGGGCCTGGAGCGACGAGTCGCTGACCTACGTAAGCCTGAGGGTCGCCCAGGCGGCGAATCTCATGGCCGATAAGGGATGGAGCCTGCCCCGCTCCCTCAAGCGGGATAAGCTCCATGAGTATCTACAGCAAGCTATAAAGAAGGCCAGCCCCTTCGAGCAGGCCTACGGTACGCTAGTCCTAGCCGAGGCAGGCGTACTGACGAAGGCCGACGCCGAGACGAGGCTGCGCGGGGCCGGTTCCTTCCGCTTCGGGGAATGGTCGCTCATGGGATTGGCCTTCCTGGAGCTGGAAGACCCGGCGAGGGCCAGGCAATGCCTCGAAAAGGCCCGTGCCTATATACGCCAGTCGCCCCGCTCCATAGACGTCGAAGGCTCCGGCTGGAACGAGTACAACACGAGCCTCGTCTCGCTCGCCCTGTTCCTGGAGCTCCAGTCGACGCTCGACCCGGCCAGCGACATCGCGAGCCGCATCATACAGACGATGGTCGACGATCTCGGAGGCGGGTATTGGCAGAGCACCAATACCACCTACTGGGTGCTCCATGCGTTTGCCGCGGTCATCAAGGCCGAAGGCGGCGCGCCCGACTTCCGCGCGCGGGTCAGCGTCGGCGGCAAGGAGATTCTTACAAGCGATTTCCGCGCCTTAAGCGGTAGGAGGGAGACCTGGAAAGGCGGCCTTTCCGCGGGTCCGTTGGCGTCCCTAACCAAGGAAAAGCTATTGCCGCTCGTATTCGAGAGGGACGGCTCGGGCAATCTTTATTACGGATCGGTCATGAGGTACGCGGTGCCGACGGAGACGGCGCTCAACCGCGATCAGGGCCTGGAGGTTGTCAGCCGCTTCTCCTTCCCGGACGGCGCCCCCCTAGGGGACGCTCCGCTCAAGAGGGGGTCGCTCTACAGGCTTACGGTCACGGTCAGTAACGACAGGAAGCTCCATAACGTGGCCGTGCGCATGCCTATACCTGCGGGAGCGGACATCGTGGAATCCTACGGCCAGGGGCGTCGCGGCGCCGATGACGACGGAGACTACTACGCTTCGAGCCGGATAAAGGCCTTCGATACCGAGGCCCACGCCTACGTAGACACCATGTACGCGGGCACCCACAGCTACTCGATCTTGTTCCGCGCCACGGCAGCCGGCATCTATACGGTGCCTTCGGCAAGCGCGGAATGCATGTACGAACCGGAGATATTCGGCCGGGACGTGGCCACCCTGATGCTCATAGGCCTATGAGACGACCGCCCCGATGGCTGCCGACGCTCGCTCTTGGAGTCTCGGCGGTCGCCCTAGCACTATGGCTCGGCCTGCGCTACTCGCCCTACCCCGAGCTCGAAGCATTCCTCGGTAGGCCGTACAGCCTTCGCGTCCTGGATCGCTCGGGGCGCGAGCTATACGTAGGCACCGTCGACGACGGGCGGCGGCGGCAATTCATGGAACTGGGATCGCTCCCGCCATGGCTACCCGCCCTCTTCATCGAGGCGGAGGATAAACGGTTCTATTTCCACCCCGGCGTGGACCCGCTGGCCGTAGCGCGCTCGGCCTGGCAGGCCCTGATCGCCGGGAAGGCGGTCTCCGGCGCCTCTACTATATCGATGCAGCTGGCCAGGATCGTCTCGCCCCGCGGCAGATCGATACGGTCGAAGGCTATGGAGGCGCTGGACGCCTTGCGCCTGGAGACTCGCCTCGGAAAAAGGCGCGCGCTCGAGCTTTATCTCTCCAACCTGCCGTACGGCAGAGGCGCCGAGGGCCTAGGCTCGGCTGCCCGGGCGTATTTCAGCAAGGCCGCCGACGATCTCAACATCTACGAGGCGGCCATCCTGGCCGTACTGCCCCGCAATCCCGGGCGACTCGACCCCATAGGAGAGCCGGAGGCCCTGGCGGCCGCCGCTTTACGCGCCTTCCGCCGTTCATCCTCTTATAGGGAAGATCCCGAGGCCTTCGAGGCCATGGTACGCGAGACCATAGCGGCCAGCCGCGCGGGAGCCTATCCCTCGAGGGCGCCGCATTTCGTTCGCGACGTCGTCCTGCCTATGGCCGAAGCAGCGAGGGACGGGGCATGGAACGTACGCAGCACCATCGACCTGGACCTCCAGGGAATACTGGAGCGGACCATCGCCTCGAAGATAGAAGGCATGGACGACGCTAGGCTAAAGAACGGCGCAGGCCTCGTCTTGGATCCCCGGAGCGGCGATATCCTAGCCTGGTCGGGCTCGGTCGATTTCGACGATCCCGCCGGGGGGCAGATAGACGGCGTGCTGACGCGCAACCAGCCCGGCTCCTGCTTAAAGCCCTTCCTGTACGCGCTCGCGCTCGACTCCGGCTTCAAGCCGTCCGATCCGCTGCCCGACGTGCCGATGGACTTCGGCTCTAGCCGCGTCTACGTGCCGCTCAACTTCAACAACCGCTACAACGGGCCAGTACGGCTACGCGTCGCGCTGGCGTCGAGTCTCAACGTGCCTGCCGTATACGTCCTCAATCGCCTCGGGGTCCAGCGCTTCGCGGACTATCTCGAAGCCCTCGGCTTCGATTCCGTGGCGGCCCAGAGGGACCACCTAGGCGTGGGCCTGGCCCTAGGCAACGCAGAGGTCAGCCTGGAAGAGCTAACGCGCGCCTACGCCGCGTTCGTTCGCGACGGCTCGCCCCTCGAGACCAGGGCCGTACTACCCGGGCTCGGAGAGAGCGAAGCGGAGAGGCGGAAGGCCGAGCCGCTCATGTCGCTCTACGCCGCCGAGACGATACGGTCGATACTATCCGATCCGGCCAGCCGATTCCTGGGCTTCGGGGAGGGCTCGGTCTTCAAGACTGACTACCAGGCTATGTTCAAGACCGGCACGGCCAACCAGTACCAGCATGTCTGGGCCGTAGGCGCGACGGGCGGCCATATCGTCGGCGTCTGGATGGGCAACTTCGAGGGCGATACCGTGATAGGGACCCGAGGCTCCTCCGTGCCCGCGGAAGCCGTGAGAGGAGTGCTCGACGCCGTCACCGAGGCAGGAAGCCGTCTCCCGGCACCTGCCCATGGAGTCTCCATGAGGGTCTGCAACCTCTCGGGAGGCCTCGCCGGGCCCGAATGCCCCGCCAGCTCCGACGAATGGTTCCGCGTCGGCGAGAAGCCGGTCGCCTGCGGCTGGCACGTCGCGGGTCCCGCTGGAGCCCGGCTCCTCTATCCCCCGGAATACCGGGCCTGGCTACTGGAAGGATTCCGCTCCGGCGACACGAGCATCGGCGGAGAGGCGGCCATACTCAGGCCCAAGGACGGCGCCGTATTCTGGATAGACCCCGCCAAGCCCCTGTCGGATCAGAGGATAGCGGTCGAGCTACTCGGCGCTACGCTCCGAGGCGTAAGCCTTGCCTACGACGACCGTCCGCTGTCACCTAACCTGGAGGGCGGGATACTCCTCGTACCCGAACGCGGCGATCACACCCTCGTCCTGAGCCGGGAAGGCGTTCCCCTTGAATCGGTCCGTTTCACTGTGGAATAGCTTCCAGGCCATGTGCTATACGTAAAATATAAAGAACATCACGTCTCCTCGCCGTCCATGGCGTCGCGGACGCGAACGTCCGCGGGGCCTTGGAGGAGCGCGCCATCCTTGGCGCGCCAAGATGGAGACGACTTGCCGAGGATCAGCCGGTTGATTCCGTTATACGTTGAACTTGAAGAACATCACGTCTCCATCCTGGACGACGTACTCCTTGCCCTCGATGCGGATCTTGCCGGCGGACTTGAGGGCGGCCTCGGTGCCCGCCGCGTCGATGTCGGCGAAGGAATAGACGTCGGCCTTGATGAAGCCCTTCTCGAAGTCGGTGTGGATGACGCCGGCTGCCTGGGGAGCCTTGTCCCCGGCGCGGATAGTCCACGCCCGGCACTCGTCCTTGCCGGAGGTGAAGAAGGTGCGGAGGCCCAGGAGGCGGTACGCGGCGTGTATGAGCGCGGATAGGCCGGATTCCTTGAGCCCTAGCTCGGAGAGGAACTCCAGCTTGTCTTCCTCGCTCTCCATCTCCGCGAGCTCGGCCTCGAACTTGCCGCAGATGACGACGGCCTCGGAGCCTTCGCTGGCGGCGCGGGCGCGGACGGCCTCGATGTGCTTGTTGCCGTTCCTGACGCCCGCCTCGTCGGTGTTGCAGACGTAGACCTGCTGCTTCATCGTAAGGAGGAACCAGGCGCGGGCCTCGACGAGCTCCTCGTCGGAGAGGGCGACGGAGCGGGCGGGCTTGCCCTCCTGCAGGGCCGGCCTCACCTTGTTGAGCGCGTTCATCTCATGCTCGGCCGCCTTCTTCTGGTCGCCGCCGAGCTGCCTGAACGACTTGACCGCCTTCTCCAGGCGCTTGTCCACGGTATCCAGGTCGGCGAGCGCGAGCTCCGTGGCAATGACGTCTATATCGTTGATAGGGTCGACCCGATTGGCGACGTGGACTATGTCGGCGTCCTCGAAGCAGCGGACGACATGGGCGACGATGCCGGTCTCCCGGATGTGGGCCAGGAACTTGTTGCCTAGCCCCTCCCCCTTCGAGGCCCCGGCGACGAGGCCGGCTATATCGACGAATTCGACGACCGCGGGTATGCGCCGCTCCGGTTGGAACAGCTCGACGAGCCGCTCGAGCCTGGGGTCCGGCACGGGTACGATGCCGGTATTGGGCTCGATGGTGCAGAAGGGATAGTTAGCCGCCTCGGCCTTCGCGCTCGAGAGCGCAGAGAATATCGTCGACTTGCCTACGTTGGGCAGTCCTACTATGCCGCAGTTCAGGGCCATGCTTTTCCTCGGGACGATCGGGGTAGTGAGAGGCTAGGATACTCGGAAAGATAACCCGGGTGCAATACGACTTGATACCGTTTCTATATATCAATACAATATGACGGTAGCCGGCGGTAATGACTTATCGTTTTAATATTAAAAACCTCGTTTCATTTCCCGGTATTTACCTGGCGCCCTATCCGGTGTACTATAGTGATGAACAGTCGACTCTCAGGAGGAGTATCGCCATGCCCGACTTCGGTTCGCTCTTTTCCATAAACGCCAATAATATGAAGGCGAGTACCATCCGCGAGCTTCTCAAGCTTACGCAGAAGCCTGACATCATCTCGTTCGCGGGCGGCCTGCCCGCCCCCGAGGTGTTCCCCGTGGAGGACCTGCGCGCCGCCGCCAACGTTATATTCGACACCAAGGCCAAGCAGGCCCTGCAATACGGCACGACGGAAGGCGACGACGGGCTTCGCGAGGAGCTGATAAAATTCGAGCAGAAGCAGGGAGTCGAGCTTAAGAAGGAGAACCTCCTCGTCGTGTCGGCCAGCCAGCAGGCGCTCGACATCGTGGCCAAGCTGTTCCTCGACCCTGGCGACTACGTCATAGCGGGCAGGCCCACCTACCTGGGGGCGCTGCAGGCCATCCAGTCGTACTCCGCCAAGGTGCTCGGCATCCCGTTCTCCGAGGCCCAGGACGGCTTCGACATGGACGCGCTACGGAAGAGGCACGCCGAGGCCGTCGCCGGGGGCAAGAAGATCAAGTATATCTACGTCATCCCCGACTTCCAGAATCCCGCGGGCTTCTGCTGGAGCCTCGAGAAGCGTAAGGCGCTCCTCGAATTCGCGTACGAGACGGGCCTGCCTATCCTCGAGGACTCCCCGTACCGGGAGATACGCTTCCTGGGAGAGGCTATACCGTCTATATACCAGCTCGACCAGCGGGGCGCCAACAAGGGCGTGGTCATCAACCTAAAGACCTTCTCCAAGATACTCGTGCCGGGGGCGCGGATGGGCTGGATCATGGCCGACCCGGCCGTCATCTCCAAGTGCGTGGTCGCCAAGCAGGCCATGGACCTGTGCACCAACGTCTTCACCCAGATGTGGATAGCGGAATACATGAGGACGGGCAAGCTTGACGCCGTCATACGGTCCACGAGGGAGCTGTACAAGGTCAAGCGCAACCACATGGTCGAGGCCCTCGAGCGCTACATGCCCAAGAGGGCCGATATCAGGTGGACGAGGCCAGAGGGAGGGCTCTTCCTTTGGCTGACCCTGCCCGAGTCGATAGATACCGACAGGCTCCTCCTCAAGGCCATAGAGAAGAAGGTCGCCTTCGTCGCCGGCTCGGGATTCTACGCCGACGAGCCCGAGCATAACTCTATGCGCATGAACTTCTCGTATCCCAGCCTCGAGCAGATAGAGGAAGGCGTCAAGCGCCTCGGGCTCGCGGTCAAGGAAGCGATCGACGAGAGCGAGCGGCGCTAACGCGCCCTGAAGCGACCCCGCGCGCTCGCCGCGGGGTCGCGCTTCGCTCGCCGACGGATACCTAAGCGCTCGCCGCGGGCCGCGTATTCCGCAAACGGCGTCGTTCCATGGCTTTTCTTACAACAATGTAACAATTTCCACTACATTTACCCTTGATCGTCGCGATCATCTATTCGTATTTTACTAACCATGCCGCTGTACCATCGTAGTAGATACTAGCGATGGCGGTAAAACCCGGCGCCTCGTTCCGGCTTCGCGGCGGACGAACGGCGCGCGTAAAAGCCAAGGAGAAATCATGGGCATCGTAGAGCTAGAGAACGTCCGAAAGGTATATCCGCTGGGCAAGGTGCAGGTGGAGGCCGTCAAGGGCGTGTCGTTCTGCATCGAAAAGGGAGACTTCATCTCTATCGCCGGCCCCTCGGGCTCGGGAAAGACGACCATATTGAACATGGTAGGCCTCGTGGACCAGCCGACCGACGGAGAGGTCTTCCTCGACGGCAAGCCCACCTCCAAGCTCAAGGACGCCGAGCTAACGAGGCTCCGCCACGAGACCCTCGGCTTCATCTTCCAGTCGTTCAACCTCATCCCAGTCCTCAACGTCTGGGAAAACATAGAGTTCCCCCTCCTCCTCGGCAAGACCCGCGTCGGCAAGGACGAGAAGAAGGAATGGATCGACCACCTTATCGAGGAGGTCGGGCTGTCCGATTGGCGCAAGCACAAGCCCAACGAGCTTTCCGGCGGGCAGCGCCAGCGCGTCGCTATAGCGCGCGCCCTCGTGACGCGGCCCCAGATAGTCCTCGCCGACGAGCCGACGGCCAACCTCGACAGCGCGACGGGAGAGCAGATCCTGGAGCTTATGAAGAAGATAAACCGCGAGCTCGAGACCACGTTCATTTTCAGCACCCACGACGCGCGCATCGTCGACATAGCCGACCATATCATCAGGCTCAGGGACGGACTGGTCACGGAGAACGTGCGAAGGGGCGAGCCGGCCGCCGCGGCCTGCTCCTCTGGCGAGAGCGCCGGAGCCTGACGATGCCAGTAACGCTTCGCATGGCGTTCCGCAACCTGATAGAGCACAAGGCCAAGAGCCTCATAGTCGGCGTGCTGCTCGCGCTGGGCATGCTCATCATGGTACTAGGGAACGCCTTCCTGGACGCCTCCAAGCGGGGCATAGAGACTTCCTTCACCAAGAACTATACGGGCGACGTCATCATCACCGGCGTCGCGGACGGGCCGGTTTCGCTATTCGGCGTGCAGTCCGTCGGCGGCATGGAAGAGACGCCTACCGTACCGGAATACGAGAAGGTGTTCGCCCACGCCTCGGGCCTGCCCGAGACTCGCTTCTCCTCCGGGATGGCCACCGGCTTCGGCCTCCTGACCAACGAGGCCGGCGACGAGGCCCCAGCCGACGACGAGGACGAAGAGGACAGGATGTCCGCCTTCGTGATGCTCTTCGGCGTGGACGCGGCCAACTACTGGGAGCTGTTCAATACGATAGAGATCGAGGAAGGCTCCTTCCTCAAGCCCGGCCAGGCCGGCATCATGCTCGCCTCCGACAGGATGGAGAAGATAGGGAAGCACCTCAAGCGCGAGCTCAAGGTCGGCGACGAGGTCCTCGTCCAGGGCATGGGCGGGTCGGGCATCCGCCTGCGGAGCGCGAAGATCGTGGGGACGTTCAAGCGCGTCTCCGACGGCGCGGGCCCCGAGCAGCTCTCGTATATCGATATCGACACCCTGCGGGTGCTGACGGGCATGACCGTGGGCGCCGCGGAGGATATTTCCTTGAGCGACGACCAGACGGCGATGCTGGCGGTCGACGACCTGGATTCCCTGTTCTCCGACGACGCCTTCGGCGCCATAGACGCTCCCGGGTCCTCGGAGCCCGGCGCGGCCCTAACCGAGGCCGGCATCGGCTCCCTGCTCGGGGACACGAGCGCCAGGGAGCGCCTGAACGCCGCCGACACCGGCGCCTGGCACTCGATCCTCATGAGGCTCGACGACCCGGCGCACGCCAAGGCCGTGGTCGCCTCGCTCAACGCGTGGTTCGCCCAGGAAGGCATCGCCGCCCAGGCGGGCGACTGGCAGAAGGCCGCGGGGCCCTACGCCCAGTCGGTGGACGTCCTGCGGATAGTCTTCACGGTGGCGATAGTGATACTGGCCGTAGTCGCCATCATCATCATCATGAATACGCTGGTCGTCTCCATCATCGAGCGGACCGGCGAGATAGGCACGATGCGCGCCCTGGGAGGCGGCAGGGGCTTCGTCCGGAGGCTGTTCGCCGCCGAGACCATAACGCTGTCGGTGGTCTTCGGCCTGGTCGGCATAATCCTATCGTTCATAGGCTCAGCCGTCATCAACGCGATAGGCTTCGAGGCCTCCAACGAATTCCTCCAGATCCTGTTCGGGGGCAAGGTGCTGAGGGCGATAATCGACCCGCTGTCGCTCGTCGGCTCGCTCGCGGTGATCGTGGCCGTGGGCTTCGTGGCCAGCCTCTACCCGGTCAGCGTCGCTCTGCGCATCCAGCCCGTCCGGGCCATGCAGTCGTAAGGGGTTATCGTGAATACCATAGCCAATATAGCGCTCAGGAACCTGAGCAGGCAGAAGAAGCGGACCATACTCCTCGGTAGCGCCATAGCGTTCGGGGTGATGATAGTCACGCTAATAAACGGCTTCGCCGGGGCCTTCTCCGCCAACGTAGCCGAGAATTTCTCCGACCTGATGGCCGGGCACGTCTTCATAAGCGGCACGGAGAAAGGCGCCAAGGACAAGGACGTCTCGGTGATACGCGACGATACCGCCCTGACCGCCGCGGTGAAGGCCTCCGGAGCCCCGGTAAAATACGTCACGCGGCGCTCGGCCTTCTCCGGAACCCTCATATTCGAGGGCAAGAAGATACGCACCAACGTCGACGGGGCAAACCTGGACGAGGAGACGTTCCTCCGCGACCGGCTGCTCCTCAAGGAAGGCTCCTGGGACGCGATGGAGGACCGGGGGGCGCTTATCCTGTCCGAGAAGATAGCCAGGAAGCTCAACGCCGACGTGGGCGACACCATACTCGTGCAGATGCAGACCGTGACCGGCCAGAGCAACGTCGGCGAGTTCAGGCTGGCCGGCATCAGCTTCGACGCGGGCATCTTCGGCCAGATGATGTCGTACGCCAACCTGTCCTACGTCAACGAGCTCATAGGGCTCGCGCCCGACGAGTACCAGACCATGGGCATCATGCTCGACGGCCTCAAGCGCACCGAATCGGCCGCGGCCTCGATATACGCGGGCCTCTCCGGCGACGTGCAGCTCTTCGAGCGCGGCGTCAAGGACGAGAAGGGCGCCGAGACTCCGTTCCAGGCCCTGATGAGGCAGCAGAGCAAGGAGACCTGGGACGGCGTCAAGTACCGGCTCTTCACCATCAACGAGATACTGTCCCAGATAAAGCAGATCGTGGCGGCACTGGACACGGCGGCGGCGATAATCCTCGTCGTGCTCTTCATCATCATAATGGTGGGCATTTCTAACACCTTCAGCATCGTCATGTTCGAGCGCATAGGCGAGATAGGCACGATGCGGGCCCTCGGGGTCCAACGGGGCGGCGTACGCTCCATGTTCCTCTACGAGGCCGTGTTCCTGGCCCTCGGAGGCGCGATAGCGGGCATCATAGTCGCGCTCGTCGCCATGGGAATCATCTCCCTGTTCGACTTCGGGATGGAGAACCCCGCGTTCATCATAATGAAGAACGGACATCTATCGTTCTACCTGCCGCCGCTTAGGGCCGCGGGCAACGTCGTCGTAATAGCGCTGCTGACCCTCGTAGCGGTCGCCAGCCCCGCCGGCAAGGCCGCCAAGCTGACGCCGGCCGAAGCGCTCCGTACGCAGAAATAAGGAAGGAAATCTCCGTGAAACGCATAGTGACCATAGCGATCCTCGCGATCGCCGCCGCGTCCAGCGCGGCCTTCGCGCAGGACGTACCCAAGATAATCGCCGAGCTCGACAGGCAGAGCGACTTCACCGGCAAGGATTTCGCCGCCGTCTACACGATAGTCTCCCAGAAGCCGGGGGAGAAGGACAGCGTCACCCAGGTGAGGATGTTCCGCCGCGACGACAAGGAGCAGTTCGCGATGCTCGTCGTGCTCCCCGAGGTGAACAAGGGCCAGGGCTACCTCCGAGAGGACGACAACGTCTGGTTCTACGACCCGACGAGCCGCAAGTTCTCGTTCTCGTCCATCAAGGAGAACATCCAGAACTCGGAGGCCAAGAACTCCGACCTCACGAAGAAGAGCATACTCGACGACTACGATATCATCGGCACCAAGGACGGCGCCGTTGGGAAGATCCCCGTCTGGGTCATAGACCTCAAGGCCAAGACCAAGGACGTGACCTACGAGCGCATAGTCCTCTACGTCCGCAAGGACAGGACCATGCTCCTCAAGCAGGAGGACTTCTCGGTCTCCGGGCGCCTGATGCGTACCAGCCTCTATCCTAAGTACGCCGAGATCGAGGGCAGGCTCATGCCGTCCCAGATGCTCATCGTCGACGAGCTCAACCCCGGCGAGCGTAGCCAGTTGACCATGACCGAGCAGTCGCTAGCGCCGCTGCCCGACAAGGTCTTCACGAAGGCCTTCCTAGAGCAGGTGAACAAATGACGGCCCGCTTCCCGATAGCCGTCGCGGCGCTCGCCCTCGCCTTCGCGCTGCCTGCGGCGGCCCAGGACTCCCTCTCCTTTAGCGAGGACGACCTCTTCGGCTCGGAGGACGACGTCGTCGAGACGGTAACGGTCTCGGCCGAGGGATCCGCGGTCAAGAGCCTACTCCAGGCGGACTCGGTCCGCGTGGGCGGCAGCTTCGCGGGCAGGGCCACCGCAAGCTTCGACTGGAACGACCCCTGGGCCGGGGACTTCGACCTTGCCGCGCCCGACTCCTACGGCCTGGCGCCGGCCCTCTCGGCCCTGATCTTCTTCGACGGCCGCCCGACGGAGTCGTCGCGATTCTACGGGTCGGTCAAGACGTCATGGCCCTTCGCCGCCCCGAAGACCGTGCTGACAGGCGCTACGTACCTTCCCAGCGTCCCGATCGTCCGGCCCGACCCTTCGGTCGCGACTACTACGACCACCCTAAGCCTGCCGAACATAGAGGTCTTCGAGCTGTTCTCCGACTTCTCGTGGAACGACTCCCTGTACTTCCGCTTCGGCAAGCAGACGATCAACTGGGGCGTCGGCTACTTCTTCTCGCCGGCCAACATCATGAACCTCGAGGCCATAGACCCGCTCGACCCGACCGCCCAGCTCGAGGGCCCGGTCGCCCTGAGAGCCCACTTCCCGATACCGGGCACCCAGCACAACCTCTGGGGCTACGCCGTCTTCGACTCCGAGGACATGAAGCCCGAGGAGACCGCCCTGGCCGCCAAGGCAGAGTTCGTCTTCGGCGGCTGGGAGCTCGGCGTCGGGGGCTATTACAAGAAGGACGACCCGCTGCGGGGCATGCTGACCGCCGTAGGCTCGGTCGGCCAGGTCAGGCTGTTCGGCGAGGCGACGCTCCAGCTGGGCACGTCCAGGACCTGGGTCACCGAGGTCTCCCCCGCCCTCGCGGCGACCCGTTTCGTGACGACCACCGATACCGCCGACTTCGACGGGACTCCGTTCTTCAAGGGCACCGCCGGCCTGAGCTATACCAATAGCGACGCCCATATCACCGTGATGGGCCAGTACCTCTTCGACCAGGAAGGCTACGCGAACGCCGACAGGGACGCGAGGATAGCCGAGGCCCGCGATAGCGAGGACGCCATCAAGGCCTTGCTCGGGGACGACGCCCTCTACTCGCTCTTCCTCAAGGGCCTGATACTCAATTCGGGCCGGCACTACGCCGCGGTCACCTTCTCCAAGAGCGAGCTCCTGCTCGACGACCTGTCGTTCTCGCTCGTGGCGATGGGCAACCTTTCGGACTTCTCGGCCTACCTGAAACCCAGCCTGTCGTACGCGTTCTTCGACGGCATGTCGCTGTCGCTGTCCGCGGCCTTCGCGATAGGCTTCGACGACGGCGAGTACGTCGTGCTCAACGACGGCCGCGCGATGGGCCTGACCGCGGCCCTGACCCTGGGCACGGGAGCCTTCTAGGCCCGTCCGGCTTCCTGCGCCGCCCTAGCGCGGGGCGGCGCCCTACCGAAGGGCGGCGGCGAGAGCCGCCGCGCCTTCCGGGCTCGGCCCTCCCCTGGCGGCTACCTTCACGGAGCCGCCGGGACCGAGGACGAGGACGAGCGGCCCGCCTTTCTTGAAGCCGAGGCGTTTTATAAGCTCGCCCTTCCAATCGAGGAGGACCGGCCTCGTCGGCACGGAATCGGCCACTCCCTTTATTATCCCCGCCCTGGGGACGAAGAAAGGTACCGCCTTGAGGTCGGCGACGGCGAGGAGCCCGGTACCGGGAGGAAGCGAGGAGCCGATGGCAGCCAGCCACGCGGCGATATCGTCGGGAGCCTCTCGCCTATCGCTCCAAACGACGACGAGCCTACCGGAGGAAGGCTCCGCGCCTACATCGACGGATGCGCCGAACTGATCGGTAAGTTCCTGAGCGGGCAGCGGCGCTAGCGCCGCGAAAAGCGAGAGAGCGGCCGTGATCGCCGATAGTCTGCTCATCGAATAACCTCCGCCATTCCGAACGTTTTCCCATTATAGCAGAGCGATAACCCTTGTGCTTTTTATTTCTTTTATCCTAATATCCGCTATACTTATGGGGCGCGGCCGGATGGTCGCGCCCCAGTACCGTAAAAGGAGCCGCAAGAGGATGAAAGCCGCCAAGATCAGCGATCGCATATGGGCACTGCACGCCGACGTCGATTCCGACGATCGCTTCGAGGGTATCTGGCCGATACCGAACGGGGTATCGCTCAACTCGTACCTCGTCAAGGGCGAGAAGATCGCCCTCATTGACCTCGTGCGGGATTGGTCCGGCGCGGCCGCGAACCTCAAGGCGCAGCTCGCCGACGCGGGGGTCGAGATATCAGCTATCGACTACCTCGTCCTCAATCACCTCGAGCCCGATCACACCGGCTGGCTGGCGGAATTCAAGGCGGAGAACCCCGGCGTCCAGATCGTAGCCACCGCCAAGGGCGTCGAGCTGGTCAAGAGCTTCTACAAGATCACGGACGGGCTCAAGGCGGTCAAGTCGGGTGACGTCCTCGACCTAGGCGGCGCGTCCCTGCGCTTCGAGGAGGCGCCTAACGTCCACTGGCCCGAGACTATGGTCACCTTCGAGCCGGAATCAGGCACGCTGTTCTCGTGCGACGCGTTCGGCAGCTTCGGGAAGCTCGGCAAGCGCGTCTTCGACGACGAGTACTACGCCGAGGAGCACGCCTTCTTCCAGGGAGAGAGCCTCCGCTACTACGCTAATATCGTGGGGAGCTTCAGCCTTTTCGTTAAGCGCGCCGTTCAGAAAATCGCGCCCCTCGGCGTCAAGGTAGTCGCGCCGAGCCACGGCCTCATCTGGCGAGAGAAACCCCAGGCGATAATTGACCGCTACATGAAGTACGCCGGTTATATGGAAGGTCCCCAGGAGAAGGAAATCTGCGTCGTCTGGGGATCGATGTACGGAAACACGAGGAAGGCTCTCGAGGCCCTGCTCAAGGGCATAGAGGACGAGCGCGTGCCGTTCTCCATCCACCGCGTCCCCGACGAGGACGTCTCGTTCGTCCTGGCCGACGCCTATAAGAGCGCGGGCATCGTCATCGCCATGCCGACCTACGAATATAAGATGTTCCCGCCCATGGCCTACGTCCTGGACATGTTCGAGCGCAAGCACGTCTGGAACCGCAAGGCCCTTCGCATCGGCTCCTGGGGCTGGGTCGGCGGCGCCAAGAAGGAATACGAGGAAAAGGTAGCCCCGCTCAAGTGGACGCACCTCGAACCGATAGAATGGGCGGGCGCCGCGGACGAGGCCACCCTAGCGCTACTCCGCGAGCGCGGCCGGGAACTCGCCCGCGCCGTAAAGGCCGGCTAGGCTCTACTGCACGACGATATCGAGGATGGACGGGAGGAGCGGGCCGCGCGGGGTCCCGAAGGCATGCTTTTCTGCATTCCGAATGGGCGCCGCGCGGCCGGCGACGCCGCGGACGCCTCGATATCGACGAAAAGATAGAAAAACCGTCTATGCCGATGAAGCATAGACGGCCGGGGGCCTAGTCTAAGGAGGTTCCAGGAACGGCCCTCGTTCCGGATATTCCGCCCGCGTCGAAGGTCCACCCCCGCTGGCTCGTCGACGCGAACTTACTATCTAGGCTAAGCCCCGCCCAAGTATCTGTCAACAGAATCATTCGAAAAAAGGAAAAAACGCGCCAAAAAACGAAGCTAACGTCTTCCTATTCGCGTGCCGCCCCATATCAATAGGAAGAACGCCGCGAGCGTCGTGAAAACGCCTATTATGCCGCCTACCGATACTCCTAGCGCCTGGACGGCTGGGCTCGAGTCCTTGAGCGCCTCTATGATCGCTTGCATCTCCCTACCCTTCCTAACCGGCCAAGAGCGGCACGAGCGCCAGGATCATGCCTCCGGCTATAATGGAACCGAGCTGGCCGGAAACGTTCGCGCCTATCGCGTGCATCAATATGATATTCCCGCGCTCCTCCGCGGCCGCCATCTTCTGGACCACGCGCGCCGACATGGGGAAGGCAGAGATGCCGCAGCCGCCTATCATGGGGTTTATCTTCCTGTCCTCGGGGAGGAACACGTTCACGAGCTTCGCGAACAGCACGCCGCCGGCCGTGTCCACCACGAACGCGACGAGTCCCATGGCGAGTATGGAGAGCGTCCTGATATTGAGGAACTTCTCGGCGCTCATGCTCGAGCCGATGGTAATGCCCAGGAGCAGGGTCACGAGGTAGGCGAGCTCGTTCTGGGCCGTCTTCGACAGGCGCTCAAGGACGCCGGATTCCCGTATCAAGTTGCCGAACATAAGGGAACCCACCAGCGGAACGGATATGGGGGCGACGAACCCGGCTATCACCGTGACGACGACGGGGAACGAGACCTTGAGCCAACGGGGCACGTCTGCGTCGTGGTAGGTCATGTGGATTCTACGCTCCCGCTGGGTCGTCAATAGGCGTATGACCGGAGGCTGTATCATCGGAACCAAGGCCATGTACGAATAGGCCGCGACCGATATCGGCCCGAGCAGGTCCCTCGCGAATTTATTAGCGACGTAGATAGCGGTAGGCCCGTCCGCGGCCCCGATAATTCCGATGCTCGCGGCCTCCTTGAGGCTGAAATTGAACGGAGGGAGCGTCGCGATGATCATGGTCGCGAAGATTCCCAGCTGGGCCGCCGCTCCGAAGAATATCATGAAGGGGTTCTTGAACAAGGGGCCGAAATCGATCATCGCGCCGACGGCTATGAAAATAAGCACCGGGAACAGCTCGTTAGCTATTCCGCCGTCGTAGAGGACCTTGAGGAATCCCGCCGCCCCCTCGTGCTCCCATACCACCGAGAGGGGCAGGTTGACTAGGATAGCCCCGAAACCTATTGGAAGGAGGAGCATGGGCTCGTACTCCTTCTTGATGGCGAGCCAGATTAGCGCGAAGCCGACCAGGTACATGACCGCTTCCCGCCAGCCGACGGAAGAAAATCCGATGAAAACGTCGCTCATACACCGCCCTTTCGAGGGAACTCTAACGATCCCGGGCCGAGCGCGCAAGCCTCCCGCTATAGGCCCCGCGGCAAGGGTAGCCGGAACAGCCTGATCGCGGCGCCCGGCATCGAGCGGACGAGTCCGAGGAAATCGACAGCCTCCCTGGAATCGGCGTCGACGGCGCGAATAACGTACGCCCCCGCCTCGTCTCGGTACGGGACGACGACGAGCTTCCTCGAGGCCTGTTCCCCCGTCCCGCTCACCAGGGCTATGAAAACGGAGCTCGAGTCGACGCCGGCGATGATCGGCGCGGCCGCGACCTCCATGCTCATGCCGCGGACCTCGCTCCAGTCCGGCACGGCCTTGAGGACGGGATCGCGCGGATCGGCGAAAGCGGCCGCCTTGCCTTCGCGCGGGCCTTGTTCCTCAGCGAGGGCGGAATCCGGGAGCCCGGCGGCCGACAGATAGCTGCCGACGCTCGTCAAATCCTCGGCTACCCCCAAGAGCTCCTGCGCTATCCCCGGCTCGCCGGAAACGAGAGACGCCGCCATCGCGGAAGCCGCTTCCGGCCCGGGGGCCCCGAGCACCGAGGGCCAATCGAGGCCTGACCTGGTAGAGCTGACGAGATACGAGAAGGAATTCGTGAAAAACTGGTATATCAGCCTCGATACCGAGTACGAGCCGCGGGAGACCGCGCCCGCGACCACGAAATCGACGATCGTACGCTCGTTCTTCGGGGTCAGGGAGATGAAGCTGGCGCCGTCGTCGCTCAGGAACCAGACGACTCGCTTAACGTAGCCGGTAGCGACCTCCCGCTTGATAACGACGTCTCCGCGGGAGAAGGCGGAAAAGCCGCCGTCGCGCTCCCGCTGGAACAGGACGAAGAACTCCTCGCCGTCGCGCTCCACCGAGACGCGGATACGGCCGGCCGGGGTATTCCTGAACACCGTCTTGAACGAAAGGGCCCGCGCCGGAGCGGCGGTGATAAGCGCCGATAGGAATTCCGAGCGCACGGCCAGGAAGTCGGGGAAATCCTTGATCGCGCTCGCGCTCGCCTGCGCTTCCACGCCGACGAGGGGAATTAAGCCGAGCGCGAGCGCCAGTAGCGCCGATAGGCACGTATGCTTCATGAGGCATGCTCCGTTTGTTGATTTTGTTTGTTCGCCCGCGTACCACTAATGCTTCGCATTATAGCACAACATCCCGCCAATACCTGACGTTACCGGAAACCGGACGACCCAAATCTTGTATGTCCTCGTTGATTGAGGGTAGTATACATCGATGAGCTGCATAAATCTACGACCCCTCGCGGGCAAGCGAGTCGCGGTCGGCCTCTCGGGCGGGGTCGACTCGTCGACGGTCCTAGGCCTCTTGGCCGAGGCCGGCGCCGACGTATTCGGCCTGACGATGCGAATTTGGCGCCCCGGCGCCGTACCCGTCGCGGGCATCGGCGACGCGTGCTACGGGCCGGGCGAGGGAGAGGACGTGGCGGCCGCGGAGGCGCTCTGCTCCTCCCTGGGCGTCCCCTACGTATCGCTCGATCTCTCGGCGGAATACGAGGCCCTTATCCTAGGCTACTTCAGGCGGGAATACCTCGCCGGACGAACGCCCAATCCCTGCGTTCGTTGCAACCAGGACATGAAATTCGGATTCCTCCTCGAACGGGCTAAGGAGGCGGGCCTCGAGTTCGAGCTGTTCGCTACGGGGCATTACGCTCGCATCGAGGAGAGGCGCGGCGTCACGGCGCTCAGGCGGGCGGCCGACGAATCGAAGGACCAGAGCTACTTCATCCACCGGCTCGGCCCTTCGACCCTGGCCTCCGTTATCTTCCCGCTAGGCGGATCGACTAAGGCGGAGGTCAGGGCCGAGGCCAGGCGCCTGGGATTGGCGGCGGCTGATAAGGCCGAGAGCCAGGACTTCATAGCGGGCGGCTACGGCGCCCTGTTCGCGGACCAGGAACCGGGAGACATCGTCGACGAAGGCGGGACGGTCCTTGGAAGGCATAGCGGCATTGTCAACTATACGATAGGCCAGAGACGCGGACTGGGCATATCGACCGGCCCCGAGCCTCTCTACGTCTGCGCCTTGGACGCGGGACGGAATCGAGTCGTCGTCTCCCGCGACTCGTCGCTATTCTGCTCGGCGATCGAGGCTAGCGACGCCGTTCTGCACGACGAGTCGCTGCGGGGCGGCCCGTTCGACGCGTTCGTGCGGATACGCCAGAACCACAGGCCCGCGGCCGCCAGGGTCAGGGTCGACGGCGGGCGCGCGCGCGTCGAATTCGCCGAGCCGCAGCGAGCGGCCGCGCCCGGCCAGTCGGCGGTATTCTACGACGCGGACGGCTTCGTCCTCGGGGGCTGCGTCATCGAAGGGGCCGAGCGTCCGTCAGGCGGCTTGACCCGATAGCCCGTCGTCGCTATCCTATATAGTATCCGGGGGTGCCCCGGTTTCGACTGTCACGGTCCGCTTGGCGGGTCGCAGGTGGAGTGCCGACCTCCTACTCTCGGCAAAACTTTCAATTGCCAACAACAACGGCAATCTCGCTCTCGCCGCGTAAGCGCCGATAGCGACGGATCCCGCGGTGCCCCGCTCTGAGCGCCGCGAACGGTCTGCAACCCGACCAGGGCTTACCCCCCGCCACGCCCGCGGGACGGGGGGGACAGGTAGCGGGATACGGAGGCGATAGCGCGACGGTCCGCCGCCCGCCCCCCGACAACTTGAACGGCCGCCTAAACCTGTAGACGCCTTCCTTCCGCGTGGTAGGACGCGGGTTCGACTCCCGCCACCTCCAGTAAACGGCTACCGATCAACACTGATCGGTAGCCGTTTTGCTTGCAATGCGGGAGTCGAACCGGAGCCAGCGCCGAGCGAAGCGAGGATAAGCGCGCAGGACGCGCGCGTCAGCTGGCGTAGGCGGCCCGTAGGTCCGAGACAGGATGTCGAGGACTGGAGGGGACTCCCGCCACCTCCAAAAAAAAGGACCCTCGCCTCCGGGCGAGGGTCTTTTATTTAATTAGGAGGCGGCGGGAGTCGAACCTAGTACTCGTCGCCGCCTACCAGCTCGGCCTCGAGCTCGTCGCACACCTCGGCTACGAAATAGACGATATCGGTAAGCTCCTTTGGGGCCAGGTCGACGAGGACCTTGGCGGTATACATCAGCCACACCTCGCCTTCGTCCGAGACCTCTATGGCCCATGCGCCTATCTTCGAGGTGGAATTCATCTTGAAGAGGCGCTCTAGGACGTCGGGGTCGGGAAACGCGTCGAGCACGGCCGCGACCGACCATATCTCGCGCAGCTCGAGGCTCTTGTACTCCGTGGTCTTGGAGACGATGAACACGAGCTGGGAACGGTCGGGCTCGGACTCCATGGTGTAGACGACCTTGAAGTTATTAGCCGAGTTCACCGAGTACTTGATGCCCCTGGAATCCAGGGCCTTCCGTATCCTCGGGTCGCCCTCGTCCTGGCCGAAGGCGGAGATCGCGGCGATGAAGAGAAGCGCGGCGGATAAGCACGCTAGACGATGCCTCATTATGACTCCTTCCTCGGCGCCGCCCCGGCGTCGCCGGCCTATGACGCGATGCGCCTTAAGTCTAAGCGTTCCGCCTTAAAAATCAAGCTACGATTACGGTTCTTTTTTTCGCGTATTCCTGGATATAGCGCGGCCATTAGAGTAGACTTGTTCATTATTCAATGCCCGGGGGAAGAGCATGAGAGTGGTGATCGCCGAAGACGAGCGCATCATAGCGCTCGGCCTTGCCTCGCTCCTTAAGAAACTCGGCCATGACGTACGCTCGCTCTGCTCGTCAGGGGAGCGTTGCATCGAGCTGGTCGAGGCCGAGAGGCCGGACGTCGTGTTCATGGATATTCGCATGGACGGGCCCATGGACGGCATCGAGGCGGCGGCCGTAGTAAAGGCGCGATTCGGCACGCCCGTCATCTTCACCACGGCGTTCGACGACAGGCATACGAGGGAACGAGCCGCGGAGGTCTCTCCGGCGGCCTTCCTAACGAAGCCCGTAGGCGGCGATTCAATCCGCGGAGCCATGGCTAAGATCGACGTCGCGGCCGTTCCCAAGGCTCTCTAGGCCCTCCGCGCGGCCGACTCGGCGTGGGCGAACAGGCCCTCCGCCCTCGCGAGCGCTACAGTGTCGTCCCTTAGGCCCGCGTCGGGGCTATCTATCTCCAGCCAGGTCCGCACCCTCACGAAATCGATGACCGACAGGCCGCCAGAGGACCTCGCCCGGCCCGAGGTCGGCAGCGTGTGATTCGGCCCAGCGCCATAGTCGCCGAAGGCCTCGGCGCTGCTACGGCCCAGGAAGACGGCCCCGGCGTTTCGGCACTCCCCGGCGAGGGCGCGGGCGTCGGCGACGGCTAGCTCCAGGTGCTCTGGCGCGAAGCGGTCGGCGGCCTCCGCGAGGGTCGCCCGGTCCGGGGAGACGAAGCACCAGCCGTTACCGAGGGCCGCCCGGGCTATCTCGGCTGACTCGGGCCTGAGCGCAGCCAGCTCCCCGAGGCACGATAGGAGCGCGACCTCGACGGCAGCCGCGACGGCCTCGGAGCTGGCGGCGAGCGCGGGCACGGCGTCGGGGTCGTGCTCGGCCTGGGCCAGGAGGTCCCAGGCGACCGTCACCGGATCGGCGCCCTCGTCCGCCACGACGAGCAGCTCGCTCGGCCCGGCGGGCGCGTCGGTCCTGACGACGGCCTGGGCCAGGCGCTTGGCGGCGGCCACGTAGCGGTTTCCCGGGCCGACGACGACGTCGCGCGGCGCCAGGGGCCCCGCGCCGTAGGCGAACGCGGCGACGGCCTGGGCCCCGCCGGCCGCGAGCAGGGAATCGGCGCCCGCTATGGCGCAGGCGGCCAGCACGATAGGGACGGGGCGCGGGCAGGCGACGACGACGTCGGCTACGCCGGCGGCCTTGGCCACCAGGGCGGTCATCAGCACCGTCGACGGCAGGGGGTAGCGGCCGCCCGGCACGTAGCAGCCCGCGCGCTCCACGGGCAGGACGGTATGCCCCGCCCTGCCCCCGGGCACGGCTATCTCGACGGGGCGCAAGGACGCCAGCTGGGCGCCCGCGAAGGCGCGGATCCGCGCGGCGGCCCGCTCGAGGGCCGTTCGCTCGGCCGCCGGCAGCGTATCCAAGGCGTCGGAGAAGTCGGCGGGACCGTACCATAGCCGTCCCTCGTTGCCGTCGTATTCCCTCGCCAGGCGGACGAGCGAGGCCTCCCCGCCCGAGCGGACCTCGTCCATGATGGCCCGGACCGCCCTCTCGCACTCGGGATCGTCGGCGGGCCGCGCGCGCGTCCCTATGTCATCGAGCCGGACCCGCCTCAGTGTATACCCGTTTTCCACGCTTCGTTTCCTTTCTCGGCGTACGGGGCCTTGGCGTTGCCGGGCCTCCGCGTCACTCGCAGGGCGCGCCTATCGAGGACTCTCTCGGCGTCGGCCAGGCTCGCGCCCTCGCGGGCCAGCTTCACGGAGGCGAAATAGATGAGGTCGGCGGCCTCCTCGGCCGAGCGCTCGGGGCCCTCGGCCTCGCATAGCTCCCCGGCCTCCTCGGCTATCTTGGCGGAGAGGAGGCCCGGCTCTGAGAAGAGCCTCGCGGTGTACGATCCGGCCGGCGCCCCTCCCGCCCGCAGCTCGGCGAGGCGGCGCCCGGTCGTCCTGGACAGGAGGGCGAAGCCCCGCTCGTCGCCGCCGAGCCCGTTCGGGCCCGCGGGGCCGAAGCAGGTCATGGTCCCCCTATGGCAGAAGCCGGAGCCTGCCTGCCTGACGGTGAAGCGGAGGGCGTCGCGGTCGCAGTCGGCGTCGATGCGGACGAGGGCCTGGGTGTCGCCGGACGACGAGCCCTTGCGCCACAGCCCGCGCCTGCGCGAGCGGTAGACGCCCGCGCGCTCGGCTATGGCTGCGCGCAGGCTCTCCAGGTCGGAATAGGCGAGGCCGAGCGCGACGCCGGCCTCGTCGCAGACTACGGTAGGCCAGAGCCCGTCGGGCCGGTCCGACCCCAGGCAGGCGGCGAGCGCCTCGGCGGGGTCGAGGAGCCCCTTGTACAGGGCCATGCCGACCTGGGCGTCCGCTCCCGCGGCGTCGAGGGCGGCCACCTCGGCGGCCGAGACTATGCCGCCGGCGATGGTGACGGAGCCCCGGAAGCCCGAGTCGCGGATAGCCCCGATAGTCAGCCTCGCGGCATCCAGGTCGACGCCGGACAGGGAGCCTTCTATGTCGATGGCGGTGACGAGGAAGCCTCCCACGTAGGCTCCAAGCTCGGCGGCCTTCTGTACGAACGAGGAGCCGGTGCTCGATCTCCAGCCGTCGGCCATGACGACGCCCTTCCTGTTATCCAGGGCCGCGACGAGGCGATCCCGCGGGAAGCCGGAGAGGAACTCGGGGCTGGCCATGGTCCCGACCATGACCGAGCGGGCCCCCGCATCGAGGAGCCGCGTCATGGTACGCTCGTCGCGCACGCCTCCCCCTACCCTGGCCGGGTAACGGGAGGCGATAGTCTCCACGAGATCCAAATTCGAGCCCTTGCCGAGGGCCGCGTCGAGGTCGACGACCGCTATCTCGCCCAGCACGGAGAAGCGTTCGGCGAGCTCGAGCGGGTCGCCCCCGTCCAGCTCGAAGCGCTCGCCCCCGACGAGCTGGACGGCGCGGCCGCCCATGATATCGATAGAAGGAATGAGCATCAGCGTACCTCCGCGCCGCGTAGGCGCAAGTAATCCTTGATGGCGGTCACGGTCAGCGTGCCGTCGTGCAGGGCGCCCGCGAGCAGGGCCGCGTCGGCGCCCGCCCGGAGGCCGTCCAGTATCTGCTCCGGGCTCGCGGCGCCGCCCGAGGCGATGACCGGAGTTCCGGGAACGGCCGAGCAGGCCGCGCGCAGGAGCTCCAGGTCGTAGCCCGAGCGCGTGCCGTCGCGGTCGCGGCTCGTGAGCAGTATTTCGCCGGCCCCCGCGTCGACCGCCCGGCGTATCCAATCGACGCAGGCGGTAGCGGTCTCGGTTCGTCCGGCGTCGAGGACCACGACGGGCGTCCCGTCCTTCCGCGTAGCGTCTACGGCGGCCACGCAGCATTGCCTGCCGAATTCGCGGGCGATGTCCGATAGCAGGGCCGGGTTCCTATAACCCATCGAATTGAGCGACACCTTATCAGCGCCCGCGGCGAGGGCGCGCTCGGCGTCCGCGACGACGCGTATGCCGCCGCCGACGCACAGCGGAATGCCGAGGCGGCTCCTGACCGCCCTGACCGTCTCGACGGCCGTATCCCTACCCTCGACGCCCGCGCCTATATCCAGGAGCACTATCTCGTCGGCGCCGGCCGCCTCGTAGCGGGCGGCCAGCTCCGCGGGATCGCCCGAGTCGCGCATGCCCCGGAAACGCACGCCCTTGACGACCCGGCCGTCGCGCACGTCCAGGCAGGGGATGATCCTGGGCAAAGTGGAGGACGCGCCGGACGAGGGCCCGCCACCGAGGCCTGCTTCGGTGGCGACCGAGGCGGGGGCCGAGGCGGGAGGCAGGGCTCCCGAACCTACGGCCAGCCACCGGGCCAACAGGGCCCGCCCCCAGGACCCGGACAGCTCGGGATGGAACTGGCACAGGAGCACGGGCCCTCGCTCTATGGCCGCCACGAACGACTCGCCGTACCGGGCCGTGGCCGCGGTCCAGCCCGCGGGCGCCCGGTCGAGCTTGAACGAGTTGGCGAAGTACGCGCTGACCGGGCCCGGATCGCCGGATGGAGAGCCTCCGGCGAGCGCCGTACCGGCGAGCATGCCGCCGGGAAGCCCCTTTGGCAGGGAGAGCCTATTCCAACCGAATTGCGGAGAGCGCAGCCCGGGCCCGAAGGCGGTTAAGGCGCCGGGAATGGCGCCGATTCCGCGGGCCCCGGGCGATTCCTCGCTAGACTCGAAGAACAGCTGCATGCCCAGGCAGGCGCCCAGGGTCGGGAGCCCGCCGTCGACGCGCTCGCGGAGGGCCGAGTCGAGGCCCATGGCGCGAAGGCGATCCATGACGGCGCCGAACGCCCCGACGCCGGGGAGGACGGCGAACGGAGCGAGCCTGACCTCCTCAGGATCGACGCTCAGGAAGGGCCGCGCGCCGGCCCGCTCGAGGGCGGCCGCGACGCTCGCCGCGTTGGAGCGCCCGGTATCGACGATGGCGACGGAGGGTCCGCGCGGGTCGCTCATAGCCCCTCCCCGCCCAGCGTTCCCTTGGAGCTGGGCACGGCCGCCCAGTAGGGGCCGCCCAGGGAGACGGCCTCGCGTAGCGCCAGCGCCAGCGCCTTGAACGCGGCCTCC
>JAHIWG010000127.1 GCA_018816345.1 Spirochaetota bacterium
AGAGGCCGCGCGCGCCGGGGAGCACGGCAAGGGCTTCGCCGTCGTCGCCAGCGAGGTAGGCAAGCTGGCCGAGCGCTCCAAGATAGCGGCCGGGGAGATATCGGCCCTGTCCAAGCAGAGCGTCGACGTGGCGGAGAAGGCGGGATTGATGCTGCAGAGCATGGTGCCGGACATCCAGAAGACCGCGGAGCTGGTGCAGGAGATAAGCGTGGCCAGCCGGGAGCAGGACACTGGCACCCAGCAGATAAACCAGGCCATAGCCCAGCTGGACACGGTGATACAGCAGAACGCGTCCATCTCCGAGGAGTTCAGCGCGACGAGCGAGGAGATAGCCAGCCAGGCGACTATGGTCGCGGGCACCACCGAGGAGCTGGCCGCCCAGGCCGGCAAGCTCAGGGACGCCGTCGCGTTCTTCAGGCTTGACGACTCGAGGCATGACAGGAAAAACAGGGACGAAGGCGTCAGGTACGAAGAGCGCCCGCGCAAGGAGGCTCAGGAGCCCCCGAGGCGAAGAAAACCCGCTCCGGAAGATAAGTCTACGGGCCAGCCCAAGGTAGCTAAGCCCTCGGTACCCGCTAACGGAGTGGCCATAAAGCGATCCTCCACGGCGATAACCCTCAAGGATACTCGAGGAGGGGCTTCGGATGACGACTTCATCGAGTATTAGGAGAAGACTAGACGCGAGAGGGGCATGAGATGAAACTACGTTCTAGGCTTGTACTTTCCTACGGTCTTATCGTCCTCGTCGGCTCCGGCCTGCTGATCGGCATAACCATGAGCAAGGTCTACGTAGACACGAAGTCGCTGATAGAGGACTCCGCGGCCGAGATGGCGGGCAAGGCCTCAGCGGAACTCGCGGCCGGCTTCGAGATAGCGCTCGCGAGGCTGGACGCGGCTGGCTCGGCGCTCGCGGCGGCGAAGGACGAGCCTAAACCGCGGGATTCGGTCATCAGGATACTCGGGAACATGCTGAGCGCGCACGCGGAGCTCGGCGGGGTATGGGCCGTCTTCGCGCCTAACGCGCTGGACGGCAAGGATGGCGCCAATCGCGGCTCCGATGGCTCGGCTCCCGACGGTAGGTTCGCGCCCTATTGGAACAGGTTCTCCGGTTCCGTCGTGCTCGAGCCGTGCGTCGATTACGACGACCCCGGCGACGTGGGTCTGTACTACAGAGAGGCCTTCACTACGGGCAAACCGTTCATTACGGCTCCGACCGAGTTCGAGATAGCCGGAACGCTGACGACGGTCGTATCGGTCTGCGCCCCTATCGTCTACAAGGGAAGGCCTATCGGGACTGTCGGTATCGACTTTTCCATGGAGGCCGTCAAGGACATCGCGTCGGCCATCAAGCCCTACGGCTCGGGCTACGTATTCCTAGTCTCGACCGACGGGACCTTCGTGACTCATCCGGAGCAGAGCCTGGTCGGCCAGAACATGGGCGATTTCGTGGCGCCCGAGGCGCGGCAAGATACGTTGGCCCGTATCGCCGACGGGAAATCCTGGTCGTCGGTCCACACCGCGACGGGCGAATCTTTCTATACTATCACGACGCCGGTTCGATTCTCGGGGGTAACCCGGCCGTGGAGCATGGGACTCGTTGTTCCCATGGACACCGTGCTCGAGCCTGTGATGGCCCTCGTACGCATAGCGTTGATCTTGGCCGCGGTGATAGTGGTAGCATCCATAGTCGCGTCGGTACTCATAGCTCAATCCATAAGCAAGCCTATACTGCTCGTCTCCCGCGTCTCCGAGGCCCTCGAACGGGGGGACCTGACGGTAAGCGTGGATCAGGCGCTCGGGTCCCGGAACGACGAGGTGGGCGTGCTCGCCAGGTCGATGAGGGCTACCGTGACGAGGTTGCACGACGTCGTTCTGGAGGTCCAATCCACCGCGTCCGAGGTCGCCGCGGGCACCGACGAGATGTCCACGGCGGCCCAGCAGATGGCCACGGGGATAGCGGGCATAGCGGACTCCAGCCAGCAGCTGTCGCAGGGCGCCACCGAGCAGGCCGCGAGCGCCGAGGAGGTCTCCGCCAGCGTCGAGCAGATGGGCGCCAACATAAAGCAGAACGCCGACAACTCGTTCCAGACGGAGAAGATAGCCACCAAGGCGGCC
>JAHIWG010000001.1 GCA_018816345.1 Spirochaetota bacterium
ACGCGTCGTTCGACGCGCGGGTCTCCGTAGGCGCGGCCATCGACCCGACGATAGCGCGCGTCCAGGAGTCGTGGCGGCTCGCCTTCGGGCGGGGGGACGCGCGATGACGAGGAAGAGGACGCCGGTATCGATCGCGCTCGTAGCCGCGGCGGCGGCCCTGGGCGTCGCGCTGTGGCTGGCGATGCGCCTCTGCCAGGGAGCCGCGCGGGGCGCGGTCGGCACGTTGCCGGAATGGGCCGCCCTCGCGGCCAACGCCGGGATCGAGGAGGCGCTCAGGCTCGGCCTCGCCCTCGCTATTGCCTACGGCGCGAGGCGGCTCGGCCTGGAGCCCGGCGTCGCGGGCCTCGGCGTCCTGGCCTCCTGCGTCCTCGCGACGCTCGAGAACGCCGCCTACCTCGCGAGGTTCCCCTCGTTCGATTCCTACTGGCGGCTTGGCTACTCCCTGCCTATCCACGCCGCGGCGGCGGCCCTCTACGCCTTGGCCGCGGGAGCCCGTCCGTCGGTCGGCTCGAGCGGAGCGGCGGGCCCGGGCGGCGCCGGCCGCCGGGCCGCGGCCATAGCCGCCGCCTTCGCCGCCGCGTGGGCCTGGCACTCGGCCTTCAACGTCGTCGCCGCGCTCGCGCCCTTCCCGGCCCTGCCGCTCGTCGGCACCGCCCTCAACGCCATCGTTCTATCCGCGCTCGTCGTAGCGTCGGCAATACGGTACGGATACTGGAGCGTCTATGCAGCCCGATGAGTTCGAACGATCGCTGGAGTCCGTCAAGGGACTGTACGAGGATTATACCGCCTACGTGGGGACCCGCGTGCTCGGGTGCCCCCGCCTGCTCGAGCGGCTGTTCATCGCCTTCCTCGCGGGCGGGAACGTGCTCCTAGAGGGGGCGCCCGGGCTGGGCAAGACCACCCTGGCCAAGACCTGGGCCGATTTCTTCGGCCTCGGCTTCAGCCGGGTCCAGTTCACGCCGGACCTCATGCCGCTCGACATAATAGGGTCCAACCTCCTCGAGGACGGCCCGGCGGGCAGGTCGTTCAAATTCTACAAGGGACCGATATTCTCCAACGTCGTGCTAGGGGACGAGATAAACAGGGCGACGCCCAAGACCCAGTCGGCCTTCCTCGAGGCGATGGAGGAGAAGCGCGTGACCTTCCTGGGCGAGGCCCACCCCCTGCCCGATCCCTTCTTCGTCATAGCTACCCAGAACCCGATCGAGCTCGAGGGCACCTATCCTCTGCCAGAGGCGCAGATAGACCGCTTCTTCATGAAGCTCGTATTCTCGATGCCCGACTTCCACGCGCTCCTAGGCATCATGGACCTCGGGGCGACGACCAAGTCAGGCGAGCGCGCGGGCGCCGAGCGCTCCAAGAATGCGGTCGAGGCCTGGCGCGCGCTGTCCCCGCATATCGCCGCCACCGACGGGACGCGCTCGTACATCGCCCGCATCGTGGAGCATAGCCACCCGGACCGCTCGCCCGTGGAGCTCGTCAGGAAGTACGTGCTGTACGGCGCCTCCCCGCGGTCGGCGATTGCCTTGTTCTCCGCGGCCAAGACCAAGGCGGCGATGGCGGGCCGCCCCAACGTATCGTTCGACGACATAGACGACCTCCTGCCGGACGTGACGGCCCATCGGGTGATACTCAACTTCGAGGCGGAGGCCGACGGCGTCGGCGTCGGCGACGTGCTCGACGCCGTCCGCGCCGAGGCGGCCAAGGAATTCTCCAGGGACCGCTCGGCGGCGGGACGGAGCAGGGCGTGAAGTACGTCGACCCCGAGTGCGCCGCCATCGCCTCCGCCTTCGCCAGGCGCGACCTCAAGGCGCGGCTGCCCGACTCCATCGCGGCGAGGGACCCGATGTACCGGCGCTCGGGATCGAGCTACGACCTCAAGAGCATCCGCGAGTACCAGCCCTTCGACGACCCGCGGGCCATAGACTGGAAGCTGTACGGCCGCTCCGACCGGGCCTTCGTCAAGGAGTTCTACGAGGAGGCAGACGACGAGGTAGCCTTCCTCGTGGACTCCTCGGCGAGCATGGCCTGCGCCCCGCAGGAGGATTATAGGAGCTTCATAGGATCCCTCTCGTTCATCCTGCTGTCGCTCGGCATGGGCGTCCGCCTCTGGACGTACTCGAGCGGGCTATCGGAGCTCAGGCTGGCCGCGCGCTCCAAGGGCGGGCACGCGGCCGTCAGGGCGGCGCTGTCGTCGCTCGAATTCGAGGGCGACACCGACACCGCGCGGTCCTTCGGCCAATGGCGGGCCCGGGGCAGGCAGCGGCGCGTCTTCGTCTTCTCCGACTTCCACGAGCGGACGCCGTCGCTCCGCTCCCCTGGCGGCCTCTTCCTCCTGCGCTTCCGAACCCCGTTCTCCTCCGTGGCGGAGCGCGGGGCCGAGACGGAGGTCGTAGACCCCGAGACCGGCAGGCTCATCGTCGTGCCGTGGAGCCGCGCCGACGAGGCCGCGTGGGACGCGGCGGAGGCGTCGAGGGACGCGGCGATGGCGTCCACGCCGCGCTCCTTCTATCGACGCCTCGATTCCGGCGACCGGAGGGCGCCGGTCTATTGGGACGTCCTCTCGAGGCTCTATGCCTGAGCCCGGATCGATCGCGGCGGCGGCCGGCACCGTCGCCGCGCTGCTCGTCCCCGTCGTACTCCTCCTGTTCGTGGCGCTACGCATGCGCAGGCGCGTACGGTACCCGCACGGGCTCCTCCTTCCCAAGGACGACTCGAGGCCCAGCGCCGCGCTATTCCGCGCGCTCAGGCTCTACTACGACGCCGCGATAGACGCGGCCTGCGCCGTCGTCGCGGGGCTCGCCATAGCCGGAGCGCTGAGGCCTATTCCCCTCAAGGGCGCGGCGACGGTCATCGACGCCTCGCTATCGATGCTCTCGGGCATGCGCGGCGACAGGCCCCTGGACGAGGCGGCCAGGCTCGCCTTCTCCGACGAGGCGCTACGCGGCTCGCGGCTCTTCGCCCTTGGCTGGGATCCCCGGACTACGAGGCATACGCTCCGCGACGTATCGGGCGACCTCGACGCCTCGGATAGCCCGCAGGCCTTCGCGGCCCGGCTGGAGGCCTCGGAGGCCTTCGTCTCCGCCGACTATGGCCTCGTGGGAGGGCTGATAGGACGAGGCTACGATAGCGTCGTCTTCATTACCGACGACGCCTCCGTAGAGGGCCTGGGGATAGAGATACGCGCGCTCGCGCCTAAGGCCATGCGCTACGCGATTCGATCGTCCGCCGCTTGGGACGACGAGCGCGGCCGGAGCGTCGTCCGCTTCGTGACGGCGGGAGGCGCGTCGATAGAGGGCCTCTGGCGCGTCCACGACGACGGGAGCCTCTCCCGGGCCAAGCCCGAGGAATACTACGTACTGCCGAGCCCCTCAGGCTTCGAGCTGTCCTTCTCCGGCGAAGGCCTATGGGCCGTCCAATGGGACGGCCGATTCACGCCGTTCGTCGCTCCCGGCCGCCCCGGGGCGCTCGCGGCCAAGGGCGAGTTCGCGTCGCGGGTCGTTTCGGCGCTCGGGCCCATAGGCGCCCCGGGCCGCGTCTCGGCGGAAGAAGGCGCCCTGGTGGTCAGGGAAGGCGGCAAGGCGGGAGCGAGGGGCTACGTGTCGATCTCGAGGGCCCGGCTTGAACCGTGCGTGCTGCCTCCGAGGCTGACGCTCGGGGCGGTCGTCGCGGCCGGGCAGGATAGGAAGGCGGACCTCGCGCTCGGCGGAGCCGCCCTGGCTTCCCCCGAGGCGGCCGTTCCGTTCTGGGCGCTCAGGGCCGGCGCGGGGCTCGCCTCCCGGCCAGGCGACGAAAGGCCGCGCCGAGCCGGCCCCGAGCCAGTCAGGGCGGGAGAAGGGTTCCTATATCCGGCCTCGGAGAGGGTCCGTCTCGTCGCGCCGCCGGCATCGGAGTACGCCCCCTCCGGCCCTAGGTCGCTCGTCAAGGCGGGGCCGCCCGCGGAAGGACGCCTAGCCGTGGCCGTAGTCCTGGCCTTGCTCTACGGCCTCAAGCTGTGGCTCTCGAGGCGGCTCCGCGGGGCCGATCGCCCCGTCCTATAGGCCCGAGCTCCTATACCGCTCCACGAATTCCATCTTCAGCGCCCGTAGTCCCTCGCTGATGGAGACCTTGTATATATGCGGGTTGAGGAACCGTAGGAACGTATGGTCGAAGGACCTGAACGACTCGATGCGCCGCGAGCGTAGCTCGCCTATCGTCGCGGCCGGCGATACGCGGCGGCCGGCCTCCATGGCCTTGCCGAGCATGGGGCGTATCCGCCCGCACGGCGCGTAGGAGAAGCGCCTCGTATCGAGCGACGGATGGTAGAAGGTGGAGGGCTTGCCGAATTCGACGCCCTCGCCGGCCAGCGCCATGACGTCGGCTACGGCCATGCCCGACTCGTCGTATAGCCTATAGAGCTCCTTGACGCCGGGGTTAGTGCGCTTCTCCGGATTGTCGGAGAATTTCATCGTCGGCGTCAGGGTTCCTCCCCTATCGACGGCGGCCAGCTTATAGACCCCGGTGAAGGACGCCTCGTTGCCGCCGGTGACGAGGTTGGTGCCCACGCCCCAGACGTCCACGGGGGCCCCCTCCGATACTAGGCGCTCGACTATCTCCTCGTCCAGCTCGTTCGATACGACGATGAAGGCGTCCCGGAGCCCCGCGGCGTCGAGCGCCGCCCTCACCTTACGCGACAGGTAGTCTATGTCGCCGGAGTCGAGCCTGACGCCGAAGCGCTTCCCCGCCGCCGCGAGCCGCTTGCCGACCCTGACGGCGTTAGGCAGGCCGGAGGCCAGGGTGTCGAAGGTATCGATGAGCAGCGTCGTGGCGTCCGGGTACAGCTCGGCGTAGGCCTCGAACGACTCGAGCTCCGTATCGAAGGCCATCACCCAGCTATGGGCCATCGTGCCCATGGCGGGTATGCCGTAGTTCTTCGCGGCCAGCGCGTTGGAGGTAGCGTTCGCCCCGCCTATATACGCGGCCCGGGAGGCCGAGAGGGCTCCGTCATGGCCCTGAGCGCGCCTGAGGCCGAATTCCATGACGCTCTTGTCCTTGGCGGCCATCGAGACCCTGGCGCTCTTCGTGGCGATGAGGCTCTGGAAATTGACGGTATTGAGGACGAGGCCCTCGACGATCTGGGCCTCTATGAGCCCGGCGTGCATACGCAATAGCGGTTCCTGGGGGAACACGATCTCGCCCTCGGGCACCGAGTAGACGTCGCCCGAGAACCTGAAGTCGGCGAGGTAGCGGAGGAAGCCCGCCTCGAAGCAGCGCTGGGACTCCATCCACGCCAGGTCTTCGCTCGAGAAGCGGAAGGCCTCGAGCGCGTCCAGGAGGGGATCGAGGCCGGCGAATACGGAGAAGCCGCCCTTGAACGGCTGCCGCCTGAAGAAGACGTCGAAAACCGCCCTCGTATCGAGGTCGTGCTTCCAATAGCCTTGGGCCATGGTCAGTTCGTAGAAATCGGTGAATAAGGCGCTCGAGCTCAACGCAAGACCTCCACGGAATCGATTATGGCCACGCCCCTGGACGAGAGGTCGGCCAGCGCCCTCCCTACGGACCCGGCGGGCGAACCGACGGCCCTGCAGCCGTCGCGGACGAGGAACACCGAGTATCCCAGGCGGGCGGCGTCCAGGGCGCTGAAATAGACGCAATAGTCGAGGGCCAGCCCGGCCAGGACGACGGTGGACGCGCCGAGACCCCGCAGGTACCCGTCGAGGCCCGTCGGGGTAGAGCCGTCGTTCTCATAGAACGCCGAATAGCTATCGAGCTCCGGCCTGAAGCCCTTGCGCACGATCAGCCTGTACGGCTCGAGGCTGAGCCCGGGGTGGAAATCCGCGCCCCGCGTGCCCCTGACGCAATGGTCGGGCCAGAGCGTGGCCTCGCGGCCGTCCGCACGGGTCGGGTCGAACGGCCTCGCTCCGGGATGCGCCGACGCGAAGGAGGCGTGCCCTTCCGGATGCCAGTCCTGGGTGGCGACGCACAGCTCGAAGGACTCCGCGAGCCCGTTGACGATGCGTACGACGGCGTCCCCGTCGGGTACCGCTAGCGCTCCGCCGGAACAGAAATCGTTCTGCACGTCGACGGCTATGAACGCCGCCGTCCTCGTATCGATAAGCATAGTCAGGGCTCCTCCGATATGGCTTCAGAGTAGCCGATTATCGATGCGCGGTAAAGGCGGAGGCGACGGCGCTACGGCGACGGCGCTACGGCGACGGCGCTACGGCGGCGGGGCGTAACAAGAGGCGGAGCCGCCTAAGGAAACGTCGCCGAGGCTCCGACGGCGAACTCGAGCGAGCGGGGCCAGTCGTCCGCGGGCTCTATCCACCCCGCCGTCCGTATAGAGCAGCTCGCGACGAGGCGGCCTAAAGGAATAGACGCCGATACCGAGGCCCTTACGAGGCGGCCCTCGGGGACGAACCGTAGCCCCGCCATGAAGGCCGCTCGCGCCCGCGAGCCGAACGCGGCCGTCGCCGTCGCGTCGAACCGGGTAGATTCGCCGTCTATAGCCCGCCACGAGCTCGTCACCGTCAGCCAGGACGGCCAGGACGGCCTTAGGAGGGTATCGAGCTCGGCCGTCGAGGACCGGGTCGCCGAACGGGGCGACAGGTTCGCCGTGACCCGGGCGAGGCCGAGGCGGCCGTAGCCTTCCGCCTTGCCCCTGATCGTGGAGCGGCCTTCTAGCGATCCCTCTCCGCCGGCCTCGCCTGAGGGGTCAGGGGCGTAACGCTCCCTGACGAACCTATAGCCTAGCGAGGCGGAGTATCCGTTTTTCGCGGCGCGGAGGTCGGCGGAGAGCCGTAGGAACGGGGCGCCCGCCGCGTCCGGCCCTCGCCACTCGTCGCTGGCCACGGAGCCCTCCGCCTCGAGCCTCAGCCTGCCTAGGGAGAGCCCGGCCTCGGCCCTGCACGCGACGGCGTCCGGTCCGGGGTATCCGGCGCTCGCGGCGGCGGCCGCCGCTGCGGTCCACGACGATCCGGCCGCCGCCGCGGACGCCGCGATGAAGACG
>JAHIWG010000015.1 GCA_018816345.1 Spirochaetota bacterium
AAAAGTGTTCCCCGCGGACGCGGGGATGAACCGAGGATCAGAACACCGTACCGAAAGAAAAAATAGTGTTCCCCGCGGACGCGGGGATGAACCGCTCCGGAGGCCAGGCCCGACGGCGGCATGACCGTGTTCCCCGCGGACGCGGGGATGAACCGACGGCTGACGTCCTCGATAAAATGCGTGGCGAGTGTTCCCCGCGGACGCGGGGATGAACCGCGCAACTCCTCGGGCGACATCCTCGTCTATCCGTATTCCCCGCGGACGCGGGGATGAACCGGGACGTCTACGCCCTGTTCCTGGTCAGTAACCGTGTTCCCCGCGGACGCGGGGATGAACCGTCGACGCGTAGCGGCGTAATCGGTACGGCCGCGTGTTCCCCGCGGACGCGGGGATGAACCGGGCTTCGATAGAGACTCACCCGTGATCGCCGCGTGTTCCCCGCGGACGCGGGGATGAATCGGCTCATATCGAGCTGGGCGGCAAACTCTACGCGTGTTCCCCGCGGACGCGGGGATGAACCGAGGTCATTATTGACGCCCGCCCCACGCAGATAGTGTTCCCCGCGGACGCGGGGATGAACCGGGGCGTCCCCTGGTTTATCAATATCTACATATGTGTTCCCCGCGGACGCGGGGATGAACCGGACGTCTGGCTCCTCGCCTACCGGGATAGCTTGTGTTCCCCGCGGACGCGGGGATGAACCGGAGGCCCAATGAAAACGAAGGTATTGTGGATCGTGTTCCCCGCGGACGCGGGGATGAACCGGCTCCTTCACGTCTCCACCTGCGAGAGCGCCAGTGTTCCCCGCGGACGCGGGGATGAACCGGATGGATAGTCGCGGGCCTTGTGGCCGGCGTGGTGTTCCCCGCGGACGCGAGGATGAACCGGGGGCCTATATGGCTAAGAGTTCTCTCGGTATGTGTTCCCCGCGGACGCGGGGATGAACCGGATAACGATACGCTCCGCTAGCAGCTGGTAACGATTTCCCGCGCGCTCTGAAGGTTCGAGGTTCGCCGCCTCGGCGCTTATTCTGTACGATCCTACGATATCGAATGCGTCGTAATAGCAGGAGAACAAGTCGATCCCGACACCCATGCCTCCTTGCCGTCGATACGACTTCGTCGACGCGCTCGTATCTCGAATAAGTCTCGAGGACCGTCGCGCCGCCCATCATGACCCCGACGAAGCCTTCCATAACGTTGGGATACTAGTGCGCGCTTGTTAAACGACCGAGCGGCAATACCGCGAAATCGCGCCCGCCCAGGCGGCAGTTCAACGGCGAGGCCGTTCGTCTCGCGGCGTCAGCGTCCGACCATCCTAGCCCGGTTCAAGATATACCGGTCCGCGCCTATCCGGTTCTCCGTCTCCCAGGCCCGCAGGTACTCGTCTCGCATCGGCGGTATCCAGAATCCGGCTTGGGCGGGCCTATGCGCTCGAGGGCCCAGCTCGAGGTCAGCTATGGCGAGGTCGTCGGAATCCTCTCCAGCCGCGCGCGCGAGTATCCGGCCGTCACGGCCGACGATCATGGTCGCGCCTACGAGCCGGCGCTCCACCGTCTCGCCGCGCGAGAGGCCGCGCCTCGTCGTAACGCGCCCGACCAGCGACGCGTGCACGACGGGCAGGCCGGCTAAGGCAGCGAAGGCCGCCGGGGTAGACCTGCAGAGCCGGTCGTTATACGCGTCCAGCTCGAGGTTTTCGGTGCCTACCGGAAGGCTCCACCAGCACGAGCCCGCGAGCGCGACGAGGACGTCCGGGCCCAGCTCGGAGAGCGTCTTATTCCGGAGCAGCTCCCAGCACATCGCGAGGCCGAAGGGACCGCAGGTACGGGCTGCGTCGCCGGGAGCGTAATACGCGTTCTCGAACTGGGTCGGCAGGTCCTTCCTATGCCTGAAGACGGCCCCGGACGGGTCGACGAGGACCATGGCGTTGTATACGTCCCCGCCCTCGATCTCGAGGAACGAGCCGGCTACGGCGACGCTCGTCGCTACCGACTCGGCCTTGAGCCTATCGAGCGCGCCCGAGTCCCGGTTGCGACCGGGCACGGCGAGCATATCGTCCCCTATGAACACGCCCGAGGTGAAGAATTCCGGGAGGACGACGACGTCGGCCCCCTGCCCGGCCGCGCGACGTATTAGCGCCACGGCCCTATCCAGGTTAGCCTCGACTTCGCCCTGCTCAACTCGTAGCTGCGCCGCAGCGAATCTCATAGCGCCCTCCCCCGCGACCCGGTCGCCGCGTCTTCCCTAGGCCGTGGCCCGGCCGGCGTCGGCCCGGCACGAACCTAGGCTCGCGACCCAGCCTCTCTTGTTCCACAGGGCGCAACCGCCCCTGGTCTCCGTGAGCTCGGCGTGGCGGGAGCGTATCTCCCGCATCAGGGGCGAGGCCAACGCGGCCGCCAGGCCCTCGGCGCCGGCGTTGGAATCGGAGAACGGCGCGAAGGGGCAGGCCTCCAGCGAGCCGTCGGCGGCGAGGTGGATGAAGCCGCGGCCGGCGGCCAGGCAACCGCCGAAGGCCTCCTCGTCGCCGGGAAGGGACACCGTCATGAAGGGCCTGCGCGAGAAGCGCGTCGCGTCGTCGAGCAGGGCCTTCTGGCGCGCCTCGAGGACGAGGCCGTCGGTGCCGGGCTGTACCGGCACGTACTCTATCAGGAACAGGACCGACGCGCCGAGCTCCGCCACGCGGCCCAGGAAGGCGTCGGACAGCGCGAGGTCGGCGTTGCGCGATGTCAGGGTCACCGACAGGCCGAAGGGGGCGCCTCGGCGCTTGAGCCCGGCCGCCGCCGCGAGGGCCTTCTCGTGGATGCCTTCGCCCCGCCGCGCGGCGGTGAAGGCCTCGTCCCCCTCGACGCTGAATATCGGCACCATGCCGCTCCGCGCGAACAGGGCCTCGGCCGTCTCGTCGAACAGCGTGCCGTTCGTGAAGACGGCTACGGCGGGCCCGCGGAGGCCGGCTATCCGCTCGAGCAAGTCCATGCGGACGAGAGGCTCGCCCCCCGCGACGAGGAAGGTGCCTACGCCCATCTCCGCCGCCTCGCGGAACAGCTCTTCGAAGCGCTCGTCCGAGAGCTCGGGGGCCGCTCCCGGTCTCAGGGCCTTGGAATAGCAGCCGGCGCAGTCCAGGTTGCAGCGCCTCGTCACCGAGGCTATCAGGATTCCGGGGACGGACCTCCCAGCCGCCGCGGCCGCGGCGCGCTTCCGGGCCTGGCCCCCCTGGAAGGCCGCGGTAGCCGCGAGGCGGACCGCGGAGCGGACCGATCCGGCTAAGCCGCGGAGGCCGCCCGAGAGCGCCGCGGGCGATAGCGCCCGGCTCATGGCGGCCCGCCGCGCTCGTCGGAAGAAAGCGCCGTTGCGCTCGTCGAAAACGGAGAATGGTTCCATCGTCCCTCCATGCGGGCAGCCCGGGCCCGCGTTACGCGCCGCCCCGACGGCCTACCCGCCTCGTCGTATCTAGATACCGGCCAGTCCCGCCTTGGCGGCGACCGCGGCCGGTATTCAGTCTATAAGGAGATCGAAGGCAGCGTCCAGCTCGCCGCGATCAGTCGGGTCCGTCCCCGTCCAGGGCCTCGCGGCGGGAACGCACGCCGAGCTTCTCGAAGACGCGGGCCATGTGGGTCTCCGCGGTGCGCCTACCTATCGCGAGGGCCGAGGCGACCTGGCCTATGGTGAGCGGCTCGGCGCACAGCGCCAGCACCGCCGCCTCGCGGGGGCTCAGGGCCGGCAGCGCGCCACGTACGCGCTCGGCGGTCCAGGCCGCGTAATCAGCCCGGCCAAGCCGTTCAGCGACGGCCAGCAGGTTGTTGAGCTGGGCGTTGAGCGCGTCGAGGGCCTCGCAGTCGGAGGCGCCGAACGAAGGCCCTCGCCTAGAGCGCTGGACTGAAATATTCAGGGGTAGCGCCGGCCGGAAAGGGCTCAGCCCGTAGGCGAGGTCAAGGCCTCGGCCGAAATCCCGCATGAATTCCGTCTCGCCGTAATCCAGCCAGGGGACCACGTCCCTGCCGCTCCGCGCGGCGAGCGCCTCGTCGTAGCCTATGAACGGGACCCGCGTGCGGAAGTAGTCGTTATAGTCGCGCCTCGCGCGCTCGTCCCAACCGTCGCAGGCCACGCATCGGAGCTCCCTGTCGAAGACGCCTACGCCCGCGTCGCACGGTACGAGTCTCGCGGTCCCGGCCATGAACGCCGCGAGGAGCGCCGAACGCGTCGACGCGCCGCCGGCCTCGAGTACGCATTCGTGCACGGCCTTCCACACCCGCTCATCCATGCGATGGATTATAGCGCAAGAATACGTAAATCATACGGATACCGTCGCGGCCGCGGCGAGGCTAGTGTCAGGGCATAGCGATTCAGGGAGGCTTCTATGAGGAAACGAGGGCTAAGCGGGGCGGTGATACTGGCGCTGGCGGCGGGCGCCGCCTTCGGACAGGCGACGCAGGCCGAACAGCCCATACCGCTGTTCCAGGACGCCGGGCTGATGACGGGGCTCATCCTGGAGGCGACGGGATTCGGCTTGGTCGTAGGCGGCGGGGCGGCGGCGGCGGTCTCGCTCGACGCCGCCCTGGTCATGATGCAGATAGCCCCGATCTGCTCGGCCGCTGGAGCCTGGGTCAGCCAGGGCAAGATGGAAAGCTATACCGAGCTATGGCTATCCCGGGGCCTGGAGTTCGACGCCGAGGCGCTCATCAGGAAATCGCGGGCCGCCGCGATAGGGACGAGCGCCTTCGCAGCCTGCGCCCTCGTCCTGCCCTTGCTCGGCGAGATAGGCGCCTACTTGTCGCTAGCCTGCTCCGGCGTCGCGGTAGGCTGGGACATGTACGCGTTCTATACGGCGAGGGGCGTCTGGCACCGCGGGATAAACGAGGCGATACTCGGCTCCGGGATCGACTGGAAGGCGTACCGGTAATCGGCGCGGAGGCATAGGAACATGAAGCGAATGATCGCGGCGACGACCCTTCTCCTAGGGCTCGCCTTCTCCCTCGCGGGATGCCAGCTGCTCTTCGAGCCCAAGGGAGAGCTATACGTCTCCGTCGACGGGGTCTACGGGTCGGTGACCTGCGAGCTATACCGAATCAGCTACCTGGAACCTGGGCGCAGCGCCGATACCGGCGAGAACATCTACGGCGCCATGGCGAGGCGGCAGACCGTCTCGGGGCGGGAATGGATGGTATTCGAGATACCCAAGGGCCGCTGGGACATCTATATGCAGTATCTAACGCGCGGCGCGTTCTATAGTACCGCCTCGGATCGTAATACGGTGAACCTCGAGCTGAACGAATGGGCCGCCCTCTGGCTCCCGGCCGGCGATTGGACGAGCACGCGGGAATACTCCGGCGACGGCGCGGTGAGCATACCCGGGCTATGAGCCCGCCCTCGCCGTCAGGAGCTTCTTGAATTTATCGGCGGGCATGGGCTCCCACGCTATGAGCTCCTCGCCGAGGAAGACGGACACGATGCCGAAGGGCGAGGGCAGGGCCCTGGCCTTCGCGAGGGTGTCGACCTCGACGAGCCGGGTCTCGACGCCCAGCTCGGCGGCGGCCTCGGCCATCTCGCGGGCGTAGGCGGGGACGTGCGGGCATTGGGGCGACCAGAAGATAGTCACGCCCGTCCCGCCTTCCAGCCTGCACGCCCGGGACGCCGCGGAGAAGCGCGGTCGAGGGGCCGCGGGATCCAGCCGCTTGGCGAGGAGTACGACCTCCCCCCCGAGGACCTCGTCGACGGCCTCGTAGCCCTTCGCCCGGAGGTACTTGCCGTCGGAGAGGAAGGGTAGCTTCTTCTTGCCGGCGATGAAGCAGACGCCCGCGTCGCCCGTCCCCGGCCCGCGACCGAGCCCCGCGAGGGCGTCCTCCTCGCAGGCCGAGAGGAGCCGAGAGCCGAGGCCCGCGCCCTTATAGGCGCCGGCCACCCAGAAGCATTGCGCGAAGGTCCAGCCGGGAGCCTCGACGGGGAACCAGGCCGACTCCGCCGGGCCGTACTCGATGAAGACCTTGCCTCGGACGTCCGCCTTCTTGAAGCGGTGCCCCTCGGGAAAGCGCGCCGCGAGCCAGGCCTTCTTGGCCGCGGCCCTCGCCTTATTGTCGGCGTCGTTGCCTATGGCGCAGCAGACGTGCTCGCGCTCGATGTTTCCCGCGTCGACGTCGATGATGCGTACTGTTTCCATGCTCTCCTCCCGGCCCGCGGCGCGGCGGCTAGAACTCGAAATTCGCGAAGAAGGCCGCGGAATCCTCGATGCACTCGGGCCACTCCCCGAACCAGGGGGCCACGCGGACCTCCCTAGCCCGGTCGCAGACCGGGATATAGGGCTTGACGTCGAGGAGGGGCGTGCCGTCGAAGGCGTCGATGTAGTCTAGCACGACGAGGCCCTTCTCCGCGTCTATTGATACGATGCCGCAGCTCGTCAGGGCCACGGGGTTCGGCCGGTACTCGGAGCGGCAGGCGAAGACGCCGGCCCTCACGCCCGGTGCGTAGGGGAGCTCGCAGGACAGCGTACCCCGGTATTCCGGCGAGTCCATCCTGTCGGCCCACCAGAGGGCGTTGATCCTGCCGAATTCCGACAGCGCCAGCAGGCCCTCGCGGTACGCCCCGTCGATCTCGAGCGCGTAGTAGCCCCTCCCGTCGTCGGCCCTGACGCGCCCTATGGCGCGTAGCGTCATTTCTTTCATAGCATCCTCCTATCGGCGATTCGATACGGGAAGCATAGCGAGGGCGAGCCCGGCCTTCCCGACGGCGATTGCTCGGCGGGGCGCCCGAAACGCGGCGTCTGCCTCGTTCGACGCTCGGCCCGACCGAAATTGCGGACTTCTCTCCGCCGGGGCGAGGGCGGCCCCGTACGCGCTTGCGCTCCGGACGCCGTCCCGCTATCGTGGTCCTCGGAGGCACCGATGGAATACAGGCTCGAGCGCGCGAGGCCGTTCGTACTAGTCGGCATGAATTTCTTCGGCAACCCCTTCAGGTCGGCCGGCGCGTGGGACGAGGACAACGAGATCGGCTCCCTATGGAAGCGCCTCATGGCCTATCTCGCGGCGGACCCGGGCGCGGTGGCGGCCCTCCCGAGAGGCGATCCCGCCTGGTTCGAGGCTCACGTGCTCCACCCGTCGAGCGCGGTCAACGGGGACTACGAGGTCTTCATAGGCGCGGAGACCGCGGAGCCGCTCGCCTCGCCAGCGGCCTGCGTGGTCAAGGTCCTGCCCGCGGCCGACTACGCCGTGGCGACGCTGCGCGGCGACGAGATGACGCCGGGCTGGGAGGAGCGGCTGGCCGCGGACGCGCTCGCTCGCTACGGCCGGCCGCTCGCGCGGGGATGGGGCCTCCAACGGTACGACTCGCGCTTCAAGGGCCTCGGGGACCCCGGCTCGGCGTTCGAGGCGTGGTCTCCGCTAGTCCCCCCGGATACCGCGCGTTGAACGACGACGAACGGCGCCTCGCCTCGATATCAAGGGCCCTCGACCTCGTCGAGTCGCGTCTACGCGACCGCCTCGACGTGGCCGCGATGGCCGGGGCCGCCTGCTATTCCATGTTCCACTTCGTCCGCGTCTTCACGGAGCTCACCGGCCACGGCCCGTACGACTACCTGATGCGGCGCCGCGTAGCCGAGGCCGCGGAAGAGGTCGTATCGGGTGAGCGCCCGCTTATCGACATAGCGCTCGAGTACGACTTCGAGTCGCCCGAGGGGTTCGCGAGGGCGTTCAGGCGCTGCTTCGGCCTGTCCCCGAGCGAGGCCCGCAAGGCGCGGCGCTACCCTTCGGGCCTAGCCCGCCTGGCGATCTCAGGCCAGTACGCGAAGCGCCTCCTGGCTTCCGGGCTCAAGGCCTCTCCGTCAGAGGAGCCCGCGCTCTCGATCGCCGGCTCGATGGCGGACGCCGACGGCCCGTTCGCTATCGGGACCGAGATCGTCGTCGTCGGGTTCGCGGGGGAGGGTCTTGCAGGGCGGGCCCCTTCGGCCTTCGCGGGTCGGGCGCTCGGCCCCGAAGAGCCCGCGCCCGCCTTCCCCGCCGTCTCTACCGTCGTAGCCGGCGGCCCGGCCGTCGCAGCTTCAGTCGCGTCGGCCAGGGATTCGCCGCGCCGCGCTCGGATCGACGTCGGGCTCGCGAGGGACTACCTCTATCGCACCGCCATTCCCGTCGCGGGAGCCTTCCCCCGGGGGGACGTAGAGCTCATACGCCTCGGCCCCGACGGCGGCCCGGTCGAGCTCGTCGTCCCCCTGAGCGGCTAGCTATCTTCGCCGGCCCTCGAGCCTAGCGCCAGGCCCTAGCCGTTCCCAGGAGCAGCGGAATATCGCGATCTATCACCGTTAGCATGGAAGGATTCGTGCCCTGGGGAACCGACAGCGAGGCCCAGTGCGACTCCGCCTCGTCCACGAGGCCCCGCTTGAAGAGATAGAGGCCCCAGTTCAGCTCGGCGGCCCATAGTATCGTCTCGTCGACGCCGGCCGTTGCCTTGACCGACTCGTATAGAGCCGGTATCGAGTCATCGTTCGCCTCTATCTCGTCCTTGATGAAGGTATCCATGAGGTTGGCCCGCTCTAGGGGGTCCAGGGCCTCCGAGACCTTATGTTTTCCCAGGTTGAGGTTGCCGGCGAAGACCAGGTGACCGTCGGGCCTTGGCACAACCTGCCGGGACAGCGTCGTATTGTGGTCGAGCATGAGGCCGAGGCCGACGTTGCGAAGCGCCTTGGTCTCCTTGTCCTCGGTCCTGAATTTAGCGGAATTCGTCAGGTAGTCGAGGGCGAAGTCCTGGTCGGCGAGTATTCCCTCGCGTAGCTTGAACTGGCTCACGATGACGATGAGCGGGCTTTCGCCGCCGTAGACGCCTCCTATCGCGACGACCCTGAGATCCCCGGGGGCGCCTAGCTTGGGCAGGCCGGCGAAGAGGGCCTTGGAGAGCTCGCCGATCGGCTCGACCCCTAGCTTGGCGTAAAAGTCGAACCACCCGTCGAGCGATAGCATGGCCGCCGCCGCGGCCTGGGGCGACACGTTCCAGGTATCGGGCGATTCGACTATGTCACGGAGCCATAGCTCCCCGGGAGCGAGCTTTAGCGTCTTAAGCTCGCTGACGATGGCCTGAAGCTTCCCGTCGGCTGCTTGGGGCTGCGGAGGCGAGGAAACGCAGGAAACTAGCGCGAGGGCGGTGCATAGCAAGAACGGGATTTTCTTCATGGTGGCTTCCTTTACTCTTTTGGATTACATTGCGTTATACTCACGCTCGACTGTAGCATAATACGGCACGGCGGGCTATGCGAAAATCGCCCCACGCCGTCTCGGCCATGAGGGTCGCCGCCGCTCCGGAAACGGCGGCATCCTGAGGGGACTACGGTACGCCGGAGGGAGCCATGGAGCCGGTAGGGTCCTACGAGCGGATACTCAAGCTGATAGAAGGCGGCGGCGCCGTCGCCTTCTACGTGTCGACGCCTGGTTGTGGAGTATGCAGGAGCCTCAAACCGAAGGTAGAACGTCTCATCGGCGATAACTTCCCGGACCTGGCCCTGTACTACGTCGACGCCGAGGCCCTGCCGGAGGCCCGGGGACAGCTCTCGGCCTACGCGATCCCGGTCGTGCTCGCCTATTTCGGCGGTCGGGAATGCGTCCGCATGGCCCGCAACTTCGGCATCGCCGAACTGGGGGCGACCATAGACCGCTATTACGGGCTCTACGTCGGCCCGGCAGGACCGACTCTCCGAGCCTCTGACGATTAATCTCCAGGGGCGTCTTCGCGGAGCTCATAAGCGTCGGGTGGTTTACCAGCCTCCCCCGATAATGTTATCATCAGTAGAAACAATTTCGTTCGGACCACCAATCCGATAAGACCCTGGAGCGCTCCCATGCCTATGCTATACGTACACGATCCCGCCCTCTTGGCCTCGCTATGCGTCCCTGCGATCACCGGGTCGGGTCGCGAGCCGTCAGAGCCCCTCTTCATAGCGGTGAACGGCGGGACCGACGATTTCGACGTAGCGCAGCCGGCAGGCCTAGGCACCGCGGTCCGGGTCGACGCGAGCTCCCTCGTCGTAAGGAGGGCGGACTCGTCGATAGACGCCGAGGCGACGAGGGCGCGCTGCTCCGGGTTCGCGGTACCGCGCCTGGCGGCCTTCCGCTGCTCCCTCGACGAGGCCGCGGTGCTCTCGTCATGCCTGGGGCTCGGGCTTACGGTAGCCTGCGAGCGAGGCGGCGCGCGCCAATGCGACAGGGCCATAGTCCCCGAGGCGCGCGAGGTGGCGAGCCTTTCCTTCGAGGAGGCCGCGGAGCTATCGCGCTTCGCCGACACGGGCGTAGACCCGTCGATCGTAGGCCCGCTGGCCCGCTACCGCGTACCGGCCCGCGTGCGCGCCTTGGCCGGCCCGGGCGCGTACGCGCGGCCGGACGCGACGGGAGGCACCCTTATCGATGAGAGCTCCGACTCCCGCAACGGCCCGGTAAAGGCTATCGCCAGGCAGTACGGAGTCGCGATGCTCTCGGTCTCGGGAGCCTGCCTTCCCGGCATGGCCGGCATGGCGGCCCGCGTCTTCGAGTCGGTCGCCCGCGCCGGCGCCAGCGTCCTACTGATAACCCAATCGTCGAGCGAGTACTCCATATGCTTCTGCGTCGGCTCGGGCGACGAGGCCGTCGCGCGCGCGGCCGTAGAGGGCGAATTCCGGGCCGAGCTCGAGGCGAAGGAGCTCGACCCGGTAGGCGTCGCCCGCGACCTGGCGATCCTGACGCTGATAGGCGACGGGATGCGCCGCATCAAGGGCATCGCCGGCAAGTGCTTCACTCAGCTGGCCAGGGCCGACGTCAATATCGTCGCCATAGCCCAGGGCTCGTCGGAACGCTCCATCTCGGCTGTCGTGGCCGGGGAAGGGGTCGACCGAGGCGTCCGGATGATATACCAGGCCTTCTTCGACTCGGCCATGCCGATAGACCTCTTCGTCATCGGCTGCGGCAACGTCGGGTCCGCCCTACTCAGTCAGCTCGCGGCCCAGGCCGGCCGGCTGGAGGGCCACGACGTGGCCGCGCGCGTGGTGGCCGTCGCCAACTCCAGGCGGATGCTCGTGTCCAGGGAAGGCGTGGACCCCGCGGCGTGGAAGGGCTCGCTCGACGCGGACGGAGTCGACCTCGACCTGGGGGTCCTCCTGGCCATGGGTTCGTCGCTCGCGAACCCCGTGCTCGTCGACTGCACCGCGGGCGACGCCATACCGGGCGCTTATCCCGATTTCATGCTCGCGGGGTTCCACGTGGTGACCCCTAATAAGCGCGGCAACGCGGGCCCGATGGACCGCTACCTGGCCCTGAAGGCCATGGCGCTCCGCCATCGCAGGAAGTATCTCTACGAGACGACGGTCGGAGCCGGGCTGCCGGTCATCGAGAACCTGCAGAACCTCCTCCACGCGGGGGACTCGCTCGAGAGCTTCTCCGGCATACTCTCGGGCTCGCTATCCTTCCTGTTCGGCAGGCTCGAGGACGGCGTCACGTTCTCGGCGGCGGTGCGCGAGGCCATGGAGAAAGGCTTCACCGAGCCCGACCCGCGGGACGACCTGTCCGGCGCGGACGTCGCGCGCAAGGTCCTGATACTGGCGAGGGAGGCGGGGCTCTCGATGGAGCTCAAGGACGTCGCTCTCGAGGGCCTCGTGCCGGAGCCGTTCATGGCGCTAAGCAAGGACGGGTTCCTGAGCCGGCTGGCCGAGCTGGACCCGTCTTTCGAGGCCCTGCGCGCTAAGGCGGCGGCCGAGGGCAAGGCCTTGCGCTTCGTAGGATCGATAGAGGGCGGGCGCGGCCGCGTCGGGCTCCAGGCGGTCGGCCCCGACCATCCCCTGCGAGCCGTAAAGGGCGGCGAGAACGCGCTGGCGTTCACGACGCGCTACTATAAGCCGGTGCCGCTCCTCCTACGAGGGTACGGAGCCGGCGCGACCGTGACCGCGGCCGGCATATTCGCCGACATACTCCGCACCCTCAACTGGATTCGGGAGGCATAGATGATACGCGTATTCGCGCCGGCGACGTCGGCTAACTTGAACGTCGGATTCGACTCGCTCGGGGTAGCTCTGTCCCCATTAACGACCGCGGCGCCGCCCCAAGCTCTGTTCCAAGCTCTGTCCCCGTCAATAGCCCTGGAGACGGCGGGGCTCGGCGACGAGGTGCGGATCGAGGCGGCCGAGGCCGACTCCTTCCCGGTGACCGGCCCCTACGCGGCCGAGATCAGAGGGCCGAACATAGTAACCAGGGCCCTCCTGCGCGTGCGCGAGCTATCCGGCCGCGCCGGGAACGCATCGATAGAGCTGCATAAGGGCATGCCGGTAGGCTCGGGCCTCGGCTCGAGCGCGGCCAGCGTAGTCGCCGCGGTAATGGCCTGCGACGAGTTCTACGGGAATCCCCTCGGGCCCGACGGAAGGATAGCGCTGATGGGCGAGCTCGAGGCCGAACTGTCGGGGGGGCTCCACTGGGACAACATCCTCCCGTGCGCCCTCGGGGGCCTAAGGCTCGGCTCCTCTCGGCTACCCGTTCCGGCCGGCTGGGTCTGGCTCGTCGCCTACCCGGGTATCCGCCTGGAGACGAAGGCGATGCGGTCAGTGCTTCCCGCCTCCGTCTCCCTCCGCGAGGCGGTCGAGCGGGCGGGCGGGCTGGGGCTCTTCGTGGACGCCCTCCACCGGGGAGACGGCCTCGCCGCGGCCGCCCTCATGACCGACCATATCGTCGAGCCGCGAAGGTCCCCCATGATCCCTGGCTTCGGCTCGCTCAAGGAGGCCCTGCGTGGCGCGGGAGCGCTAGCCTCCGGGATTTCGGGCTCCGGCCCGACCGTCTTCGCCGTGTTCGACGACGCGGACGCCGCGGAAGCAGGCCTCGCAGCCGCGGGCGCCTGGGCGGCGGGAGTCGCCGAAGCCGCGAACGGCTCGGCCGCCGGCGCGTTCGCCAGGCTGTGCCGCGTCGACGAGGCGGGGGCTCGCGTTGTCGAGCCCGCGAGTAAGGAGCGATAGCGTGGAATTCTTCAACCTGAGGCGACCTTCGGAACGCGCGTCGTTCGCCGAGGCGGCTAGGCGCGGGCTCGGCTCGGACCAGGGGCTGTTCCATCCCTCGGCCATACCGACCGTCGACGCGGAAGCCGCTCTGGCCGCTCCGCGGTCGGCGCGGTATAGGACGCTCCTGTCGCCCTTCCTCTCGCCCGACTTCACGCCGGAGGAAATCGACCGGATGGTAGCGGCCGCCTTTACCTTCGAGGCTCCCGTCGTCCGGGCAGGAGGATCGTTCGCCCTCGAGCTATTCCACGGGCCCACGCTGGCGTTCAAGGATTTCGGCGCGCGATTCATGGCTCAGTGCCTATCCCGGATCAAGGGCGACGCGCCCATGACCATACTGACGGCCACCTCGGGCGACACGGGCGCCGCGGTAGCCAGCGCCTTCCAGGGCGCGCCGGGAATCAGGGTCGTCGTGCTGTACCCCGAGGGCAGGATTAGCCGGCCCCAGGAGCAGCTATTCTGCACCATAGGCGGCAACATAGCCACGGTCGCGGTAAAAGGCAGCTTCGACGACTGCCAGGCCCTCGTGAAGGCCGCGTTCGACGACGCCTCGCTCGCCTCGGCCATAGGCCTTAACTCAGCCAACTCCATAAACGTCTCGAGGCTCGTCGCGCAGGTGCTGTACTTCTGGGACCTTTGCGCGGCCGTGCCCGCGGATAGCAGGGCCGGGGGGCTCGTCGTATCGGTCCCGTCGGGCAATTTCGGGGACCTCACCGCCGGGCTGATGGCCAAGGCCATGGGCGCGCCGATCTCGCGCTTCGTCGCCGCCACCAACGCCAACGACACCGTGCCGCGCTACCTTAGGAGCGGCCGCTGGGAACCCCGGGCCACAGTCTCCACCGCCTCCAACGCCATGGACGTCAGCCGCCCGAGCAACTGGCCTCGCGCCGAGCGGATACTGGGAGACTACGGCTGGTCGCTCGACGCCGTATCGGTCGGCGAGGCGGGCACGGTAACGGCCCTTCGCGACCTGGACGCGCTCGGGTATACGGGAGAGCCGCATTGCGCCGTCGCCTACGACGCCCTGAGGCGCTCCCTACGGCCGGGCGAGGCGGGAGCCTTCCTGTGCACCGCCCACCCGGCTAAATTCGCCGACGCAGTAGAGTCCGTCCTTGGGCGGCGCCTGCCCGTGCCGCCCGCGATAGCCGCGGCCATGTCGAGGCGGAACCTGTCTATACGCATGGAACCGGACCCGGAGAAGCTTAGGGCCTACCTTCTAGAGGGCGCCGCGGACTAGGCTGTGCCTAGAGGCCAAGAGGCTTGGAGGCCAGGATGTTTGGATGCGTGGCGGGCGCCGCTCACTCGCCGAGCGATTCGGAGAAGCGGACGAGCCCCTCGAACAGCTCGGGCTCGTCGGAGAACGGCTCGGGTATCTCCGAGGGCAGGCCGCGCGCGGTAGTCGCTCCGCTCGCCGCGTATCCGTTCGTCGCGTATCCTCGCGCCTTGGCCCCGGGCAATCTGACGACGGGGCAACCTAAGACGGCCATGCCCAGGAACCACTCGTCGCTCTCTACGCCGTACAGGTTGTACCAGTCCGCGTGGGCCTGGGCCCAGGTACGGCCGCGAGCCAACGAACGATGGAATTCGACCGGGTAGTAGTTGCCGCCTATCTTCGTCGAGCCTTGCACGGCTAATCCGTACGGCGTCTCGGTCAGGTAGCGCATGCCCAGGTTGGGGGAGACGAAGCGCGCCGCCTTGCAGTTGAAGAGGTTGTAGAAGAGCCCCTGCGGCGGGGCTTCCGGGATATCGCTAATGGTAAAAGGCTCGTAGCCGGCCGGTACCGCGAAGAACAGCGTATCGGGCGACGCGTGCACCCACTGATATACGTAGGCCGAGGGCCTCGACGACAGCTTGGAAACGTAGCCGGCCCGGTCGGTGTCTGCCTCTCCCTCGAAGATGACGACGCGGGGAAAGATACGCTCCAGGCCGAAGCCGCTACCGCGCCTATAGCCTTGCCAATCGTCGTCCTTGAAGATAAAGGCCTCGTCGGAATCGGCAGAGGCGCCTGAGCGGTACTCGTGGAGCTTCCGGAAGTAGAACGCGAGCTCCTCCGCGGAGCCAGAGACTCGCGAGACCGGCTTCCTGGCCAGGAGGGGCCCGTGGCTATCGAATATCCCGTCGCCGTCCGCGTCGTACCAGGCGCAGCCCTCGTCGGCGAAAAAGAGATCCACGGGGAAGGTCTCGATATTTCCGAACGCCTCCATCCTAAAGGTGGCGTACGGCAGGTCGCCGACCAGGAAGGCCGGGTCCCGCTCGGCGCCTACGGACCAGACTGCGGCCCGGAGGGCGGGCGCGCCTCCGCCCGGGAAGCGGATGACGCGCGCCTCGTGGCCGGCGGCTTCGAGGTCCTCCAGGTACTGTACGAGGCTGGGCTCGAGCTCCTGATAGATCGCGTCCTCGACGACGACCGTAACGCCGACTCCCGCCTCGCCCCCGAACCACGCGTCTAGGTAAAGATTGGAGCAAGCGCACGCCGAGGCGATTCCTAGCGCCGCTAGCAACGTCGGCGCTATACGGAAATTCCTGACCATAGCGTAATCCTAGGCCACCCGATCCCCGAACGCCAGTCGCCGCGCAAAATTTCCTCCTTATTCTTTGCCAAGCCTCGGACGGTAGCCTAGAATAATTGCATGAAGCGTACGAAGCGCCCGATGAGCCTCGTAATCTTTCCTCTTATCTACCTCGCCGCCCCGGCCGCCGTCATAATCCAGGCCGCCGCGGTCAACATGGTGCCGCTAAGCGGGCCCGGCAGCCTATTCTCCAGGCTGGGCTTCCTCGACGCGCTGGTACTGCTCTGCTACCCCGTATCGGCGCTCGCCATCCTATCGGTACGGCGGGCGGGCTGGTGGATATTCATAGCCGCCTCGTCTTGGCTCATAGCAAACAACGTGGCGGCCTTCGCGCTCAACCCGCTCGTTTCGCCCTTGTCGACGCTTCTATTCGACGCGGCGCTCGTCGCGGCGGCGGCTATGTTCTTCCGCCGGCACGCGATAGCGCCGTATTTCAATCCGCGGCTCCGGCCCTGGGAAAGCCCGCCGCGCTACCGCCTCGACGTATCGGCGGCGATCGCCATAGACGGCGCCGAGACGCCTATTCGGGTCGTCGACCTATCGCGAGGAGGCGCCTTCGCGGTCCCGCTGGCCCTCCCGGCGCCGCGCGTCGGCACTCACGGGGAGTTCAGCCTCAGGGTCGCCGGCGCCGCGTACCGTATACCCGCCGCGGTCGTCCGCCGCCAGGCCATGCCCTCGGGCGATACCGGCTACGGGATCATGTTCACCGGCGGGCGCGGCCTCGAGTCGGTAACCGAGGCGATGGAGGCCAGCCTACGCGGCCTGCCGCTCGACCCCGTCCCGGTCGGCGCCGACCAACGCGCCTCGCGCCGTTTCTCTTTCATGCCGGCAATGACCATAGAGGCGGCCGGGCCCTCGGCCTCGCCTACCGCGGCCTCGCTCGACGACCTGTCCCGCGGAGGGCTCGCGGCGCGCGTACTGTCCGGAGACCTAGAGGGCGAGGCCGCGATCGCCGCCGGCGCCGCCGCGGTAGCGGTCCTAGAAGGCCGCCGGGCGCTGCGCTTACCCGGGACCGTCGCCTGGTCCCACGAGGAAGGAGGCGCGACGCGTTTCGGCCTCCGTTTCGGGCGGCTGGATAGGAGGAGCAGGACTACCTTAAGACGATATCTACGATTCCTCCGGCGCGTGGGGGCCGAGGAGCGCATGCCCGACCCGGCCGCCATGGAAGCCGTGCTCGAGGAGACTCTGGAGCGCAGCCCGTACCGGGCCGTCGCCTGGTTCAGGCGCAGATTAGGCCTACGCTCCTAGCGCGGCATCCGAGGCCTAGCGCGAGTACCGTCGACCGGCCTCGTCGTCCAGCCTCTCGCCTCGCCGACTGTTTCGCCGAAGGCCCTAGTCAACACAAAAGGTTGACATATACGCAACAGCGTTGTACGGTCGATTATAGTACCAGTCCCTTGGGGAGGCTCCAATCATGGACAAGGCATTGAAAGCCGCGCGCAGGCGTTACGGCCTCGCGTTCCTAGCCTGCATCGCCGCCGCGGCCGCCGCCCTCGCCGTGGCCGCCTACCTGGAGTCGGGCTTCGGCTCGGTAGAGGTCGCTAAGGTCAGGATCCCCATAACGACGAGCGACGGCGCCTCGGCCTACATTCCCGGCAAGCTATACCGACCGCTATCCGCCCGATCCGCGACGCCGGCTCCTGCGGTACTAGCCCTGCACGGCTACCAGAACGACAAGGACACCTCGGCCGCGTACGCGATGGAGCTGGCCCGACGCGGTATCGTCGCCCTGACGATAGACCAGTTCGGCCACGGCGCCAATCCCGTAGGCCTCCGAGAGCGCGGCTACGACGAGGCGAAAGGCGGCCCGGCGCGCTTCAAGCTATTCATGAGCTTCTCCAGGCTGAACGGCGACGGGGTCCCCGGGATAGTCGACTCCTCGATGGGGGCTAGCCGGGCGTTCCGGTGGCTGGCGGGGCTCGAGTTCGTGCGGGCCGACCGAATAGGGCTTACCGGCCACTCGATGGGAACATGGAGCGCCGTGACCGCGGCCTTGGAGAACCCGACCCACGCCGCCGTGGTCCTGCAGTGCGGCGAGGCCTACGGCCCCGTCCGCGACGAGGCCGGCGCGGTCCGGCTCAAGAACGTACTAATGCTGCAGGCGCGCTTCGAAGAGTTCGATTATTTCCGCGATTACGCGCTGACGACCGGCGCGCTGAACCAGACGGAGAAGCGCTACAAGACCTTCGCCGGGCAGGACGGCCCGATCGAATGGAACCGGACCTACGGGGACTTCGCCGACGGCAGCGCGCGCCGGATGGAGCTCCTCGAGACGGTCCACCGCGGAGTGACCCATAGCGGCGCGGGCATGTCGGCGGCCATGGACTGGCTCGTCCGCGCCCTCCGCGCCGATACCGGGCTCGATTCCCGGGACCTCGTCTTCTTAGCGAGGGAGCTGCTCCTCGGCGCCGGGCTCGTGATAGCGGCCCTGTCCCTGATGCCGCTATGCTCGTTGCTCCTGTCCACGAGGTTCTTCGCCTCGGTCGCGCGCCCGCTCCCCGGGCGCTACGTAGCGTCCCGCGCTAGCTGGAGGAAGAACGCCGCGATAAGCGTAGCGCTCAGCGCCCTCCTCTACCCCTTCCTGACGCAGCTGGGCCACGGCCTCTTCCCGTACCCCGACGGCGTCTTCAAGACGCTGATGGCGGGCGGCCTGATACTCTGGCTCGACGCTCTCGCCGTCATCGCCTTCCTTACCTTCATCCGCTGGTACCGGAAAGGCGAGGGAAGGAGGCTCGGCGTTACCCTGTACGACCTCGGGGTATCGTTCGCCGAGGGGGAAACCGGCATAGACTGGGCCGCGATAGGCAAGATCGTCTTGATGGCGATCATCATGTTCTCGTCGCTCTACGCGCTGAACGCCCTTTCCTATGCCGTCCTCTCGACCGACCTCAGGTTCATCTGGCCCTTCTTAAGGCCGTTCACCCCGGGGAGATTCCTGCAGTTCCTGCTGTACCTGCCGTTCTTCCTCGCGTTCTTCCTGATGAACGGCGGCGTCAGGCTATTCGGCCAGATGCGCCTCCCGGAAGCCGGGGGCCCGGCCAGGACGCAGTGGGTATGGTGGGCAAAGAACGTGACGGTGATGCTCGGCGGGCTCGTTATCGTCGCCGTATTCGAGTACGCGCCCTTCTTCCTCGGCTTCGGGACCGGATGGGCGCTCTTAGGTCTATCGCTGTTCGACGGGCCCTTCATGAGCGCCTTGGTACTGATAATCCCGCAGTTCTTCGTGCTTTTCTTCGTCGCGACGTACTGCTTCAGGAAGACGGGCACCGTCTACCTGGGCTCCCTCGTAACGGCGATGATGGTAGCCTGGATCACCTGCGGCGGGGCCGCGTACTTCTAGGCTGGACGCCCCGCGTCAGTCGCACGAAACGAGGGCGGCGAGGCCGCCCTCCGAGGTTTCCTTGTAGATCTTAGGAAGGTCGTTGCCCGTGCGGTTCATCGTCTCCACTATCGTGTCGAAGCCTATCCTATGGCGCCCGTCCGACAGGAGCGCGTAGGTATTGGCGTCCAGAGCGCGGGACGCCGCGAAGGCGTTGCGCTCTATGCACGGAATCTGCACGAGCCCTCCTACCGGGTCGCAGGTCAGGCCGAGGTGGTGCTCCAGGCCCATCTCGGCGGCGTACTCTATCTGGTTAGGCGTGCCGCCGAACAGCTGGGCGGCGGCCGCCGCGGCCATGGCGCAGGCGGTGCCTATCTCGCCCTGGCATCCGACCTGCGCCCCGGAGATGGAGGCGTTATGCTTTACCAAGTTGCCTACGAGGCCCGCGGTCGCTATCGCCCTGAGTATCTTGGCGTCGGAGAAGCCTCTCTGGGTAGCCATGCCGTACAGCACGCCGGGCAGGACGCCGCAGGAACCGCAGGTCGGCGCGGTGACGACGCGGCCGCCCGCGGCGTTCTCCTCGGCCACGGCCAGGGCGAAGGCGTACAGCATCGAGCGACGCTTGAGCGAGCCGCGGAAGCCCTGCGCGCGCTCGAAATACGACGAGGCCTTGCGCGGAAGCCGCAGCCCGCCGGGGAGCACGCCCTCCGCCTCTATGCCGCGCTCGACCGCGGCGCGCATCGCCGCCCAGGCCTCTCCCAGGTGGTCCCATAGGCCAGGCCCCTCGCGCTCCTCGACGTATTCCCAGAAGGTCTGGCCCGTCCTATGCAGCCGCGCGAGTATGTCGCCCATCGTCGTAGCCTCGTAGATAGCCGCCACCGTCGCGATAGGCGCGCCCTCCTCGACTATCTTGCCGCCCCCGACGCTATAGACCGTACGCTCGGCCAGTATCGATCCGTCGGCCGCCAGGGCCCGGAGGCTCATGGCGTTAGTATGGAACGGCTTCATGACGTCGGGCCGCCACTCGATGGCCAGCGGCCTCGGCGAGAAGGCCGCCGATATGGCGACGTCGGTCAGGTGGCCGCGGCCGGTCGCCGCGAGGCTCCCGTACAGCGTAGCGCCGAAGGAGGCGGCTTCCCCGTTATCGTCGGAGAAGCGCTCCGCGGCGGCGCGCGGCCCCATCGTATGGCTGGACGACGGCCCGAAGCCTATCCTGTAGATATCCCTGATAGTCTCCATCACCGGCCTCCCGCCTCGATTGATCCCGCGCCGCGTCGGCCTAGCGGATAGACGCCTTGAGCTCGGCGGCCTTGTCGGTCTTCTCCCACGGGAAGCCGTCGCGGCCGAAATGGCCGTACGAAGCGGTGCGGAGGTAGATCGGCGCCTTGAGCCCGAGCGTCCTCACGATGCCGGCCGGGGACAGGTCGAAGGTCTTCCTTACGGCGGCCGCGATGGCGTCCTCGTCGGCCATGCCGGTGCCGAACGTCTCGAGCATCACCGACACGGGGAAGGGCACGCCGATGGCGTACGCTAGCTGCACCTCGCAGCGTTCCGCCAGCCCGGCCGCGACCACATTCTTGGCGACGTAGCGCGCCATATACGCGGCCGAGCGGTCCACCTTGGACGGGTCCTTGCCGGAGAAGGCGCCGCCGCCGTGGCGTCCCATGCCGCCGTAGGTGTCGACGATGATCTTGCGGCCGGTCAGCCCCGAGTCGCCCATGGGCCCGCCCACGACGAAGCGCCCGGTAGGGTTCACGTAGTACTTGGTATCGGCGTCCAGGAGCCCGGACGGGCCAAGGACCGGCTTTATTATGCTCTCTATTACGGCTTCCTTAAGCTCGCCGTAGGGGATATCGGGATCGTGCTGGTGCGATACGACTATCGCGTCGGCCCGGATCGGCTTATGGCCGTCGTATTCCAGGGTCACCTGGCTCTTCGAGTCGGGCCGCAGCCAGGGCAGCTCCTTCGACTTGCGGAGGTCCCTCGCGCGGAGCAGGAGCTTATGCGCGTACATTATGGGCGCGGGCATGAGCTCCGGCGTCTCGTCGCACGCGAAGCCGAACATCATGCCCTGGTCGCCCGCGCCCTGCTGGCCCTCGTACTCCTTGAGGCCGTGCCCCTCCACGCCCTGGTTAATATCCTGGGACTGGGAATGGATGGTATTGAGGATGGCCATCGACTCGTAGTCTATGCCGTAGTCGGGATCGGTGTAGCCTATCTCCTTGACGACGTCGCGGACGAGGGTCTGGATGTCCACGTAGGTATCGGTCGTGATCTCCCCGCCCACGAGCACCATGCCCGTAGTCGCGAAGCATTCGCAGGCGACATGGCTCTCCGGGTCGTCCCTGAGGCACGAGTCCAGCACCGCGTCCGATATCTGGTCGCAGAGCTTGTCCGGATGGCCTTCGCCGACGGACTCCGAGGTGAATAGCTTTCGCTTGTCTGACATAAGGGGTTCCTCCCTTTTAGCTGAATTCCTCGCCCGGGCCCGAAGCCCGCAGCGAACCGCCCGCAATACGGAATAAATCGGCGGAGCGCGGCCGCAACTACGAGCCGACGCGCTTATTAAGTATCATGAAAAACGGGCGATTCTTCAATAGCCCCGTTTTACAAACCGGAGAATCGGCCCTATACTGACCGAACATCTAGGACACCGGAGCTTCGTCATGCAGCAGAACGATACCTACATCCTCGCTCTCGACCAGGGAACCACGTCGTCCCGCGCGATCGTCTTCAACCAGAACGGCATAGTCATAGGCATCAAGCAGATACCCTTCAACCAGATATACCCGAAGCCGGGCTGGGTAGAGCACGACCCCTTCGAGATATGGCAGACCCAGTACGACGCGGCCGTCGGGGCCATAGACGCCGCCCAGATCATGCCGTCCCAGATAGCGGCCATAGGCATCACCAACCAGCGCGAGACCACGGTCGTCTGGGACAAGCATACGGGGAAGCCCGTGCATAACGCCATCGTCTGGCAGTGCAGGCGCTCGTCGTCGATATGCCAGGAGCTCAAGGCCATGGGCTTCGAGAAGGAGATCCGCTCAAGGACGGGGCTCCTCCTGGATCCGTACTTCTCGGGCACGAAGCTCGTCTGGATGTTCAAGGAGATCCCCGGGCTCCGAGAGAGGGCCGAGCGAGGCGACCTCATGTTCGGCACCGTCGACTCCTGGCTGATATATAACCTTACCGGGAAGCACGTCACCGACGCCACCAACGCCAGCCGCACGCTCCTTTTCAATATACACGAGGGGCGATGGGACCAGGACATCCTCAAGATGCTCAAGATACCCGCGGCCATACTGCCCGAGGTCAAGGCCAGCTCCGACGACTTCGGCTATACGCGGAAGGACCTGTTCGGCTGCGAGATCCCGGTCACCGGCTGCGCGGGAGACCAGCAGGCGGCCCTCTTCGGCCACGCCTGCTTCGAGGTGGGCGCCAGCAAGAACACCTACGGCACCGGCTGCTTCGCCCTGATGAACACCGGGGCGACCCCGGTCGAGTCTAAGCACAACCTCCTGACGACCGTCGCCTGGGACCTGGGCAAGGGCTACACCTACGCGCTCGAGGGCTCGGTCTTCATAGCCGGCGCGGTGATCCAGTGGCTCCGCGACGAGATGCGCGTGCTGTCGGACTCGGCGGAGAGCGAGCGCCTGGCCCGCATGGTCAAGGACACGGGCGGCGTCGTCATGGTGCCCGCCTTCGTCGGCATGGGCGCCCCGTACTGGGACCCGGAGGCCCGGGGCGCGACCCTCGGCGTCACCCGCGGCACGACGAAGGCCCACTTCGTCCGCGCCGCCATCGAGTCCATCGCCTACCAGTCGCGGGACCTGCTCGTCGCCATGGAGCGCGATTCCGGCGCGGCCATACCCTTCATCAAGGCCGACGGCGGCGCCAGCGCGAACAGCTTCCTCATGCAGTTCCAGGCCGACATACTCGACAAGCCCGTGATCCTGCCCGAGGTCGGGGAGGTCACCGCCCTCGGCGCCGCCTACCTGGCCGGGCTCAAGATAGGCTATTGGTCCAGCATGGAGGAAGTGGAGCGCAACTGGCGGCGCAAGCGGGACTTCATGCCGGAGATGGCCGGCGAGACCCGTAGCCGCCTGCTCGAGCGGTGGGCGAAGGCGGTCGAGGTCACGCGGCTCTTCAAGTAGGCTAGCGCCCGGCCGCTCCCACCACGGCCTCGAGGGCCATGAGCGACGAGCGGTACTCGGCGAGGGTCCCGTAGGCCTCGGCGAGCCCGCCGAGCGCCTCTATCATCAGCGACAGGTACTCGGACTCCGAGCCCGCTCCCGCCTGGATGGTCGCGCGCATCTGCGCGAGGTCCGCGGCCCAGCCGTCCTGCCTGAGCGCCGCGTACTCCAGCCTGGCCTTCCCCAGCTCTATGCCCAGGAAGGTCTCCCTGACGTAGGCCCGTATGGAGCGCTCGGCGTCGGCCTTCTGGGCCTCGGCCTCGGCTAGCTGGGCCCTCGCCTTGGCCGCCTCGCCCGACTTCACCGCGTTCCCGAATATGTTGCCCGAGGTGCCTAGGCTGAACGTCAGCTGGTAGTCGTCCTGGCCGTACCAATCGGTCTCCAGGAAGGGGAAGCGCGGGCCGCCGTAGGATAGCTCTACCCGTAGGCCGATGTCCGGCAGGCCCTTGGCCTCCTTCTCCGCGAGGTCCCGGAGGCCGCGCTTCGCGTCTAGCATAGCGGAGACCAGGGCCAGGTCGTAGCTGCCCTCCATGGCCAGGGCCTGGGCCTCGGGCTCGGCCCAACGGGGCGCGCCGGCCGCCGGTACGCCCAGGAGGAGCTCCCCGGAAGAAAGGGCGCGCAGGCCGGCCATGGACGCGAGCTCCGAGACGAGGCGATCCCGCTTCTCGTCGAGCTTAACCGCGGCTATGCCTATCTCCTTGAGCTTGATACGCGCGCTCGCGAGGTCAGCCGGGGTCAGGAAGCCCGCGGCCGCGCTCTTCTCGGCTATGTCCACGAGCCTCGCGCCTATCCTGGCCTGCAGGTCCAGGATCCCGCCCGCGCGGCCCAGATAGCAGAGCGCGTCCCAGCTGGCGCGCAACTTAACCGCCAGCTCGCGCTCGGCCTTGCTCCTCTGTAGCGATGCCGCGCCGAGCCCCGCGCGCGCCAGGTCCACGCCCAGCGCTATCTTGCCCCAGGTATACAGCGGCACCTCGCCGATAAGCTTGAAATTATACTGGGTGCTCTCCATGCCCTTGTAGATGATGACGTCCCGCGGCGGCACGGCCACGCCCTGGAAATCGCCTAGCTGCCCCGCCGTCAGCGTAATCGGCCCGAGCGGGTTGCCTATGTAGCTCCCCGACGTCTCCGCCTTCAGGGTAGGCAGGCGCCGCGCCTTGGCCCCGACGAAGTCCGCCTCGGCCGCGGCCTCCGACTCCATGGCCGCCCTGAGCCCGGGGTTGCCGCTCGCCGCCAGCGCCAGGAGGTCTTCCAGCGAGTAAGGCGCCTCGGGCGAGCCTCCCGCCCGCGCCGTCGTCAGCCTGGACAGGGCCTGCGTCGGCTCCAAGGGAGCGCTAAAGTCTATAGCCTCCCCGTACGCCGCCACCGCCGCCTCGTACTCCGAGGCGAACGGGTCGGCGGGGAGGCCGCCCGCGCTTTGTGCGAAGGCTGACAAAACAAATATTTGAAACATCGTTAACACAGTGACTAGCTTGCTGTTAATCATGGGACCAATTCCAATGTAAGCGTCACATCTGGTTCCAGCCTGTTCTTGCCACCGGAAGTAGGCAGATTTTCATCGACAAGTATCTCAATGGCTATCTTGCCGTTTTCCTGTTCATCGGCATTCCCTGCCGCATCGCCAATATCAACGATATCCGCCATCTCCCAGGTCACTGTACCGAGATCGAAGTGCCCATCGGTCGTTGTCTCTCCTACCGTCTGAGAGCTGGAGATGTCGCGATAAACGGTACCACCAGGTGCTGGCGCGGTTAAAAGAATCTCGATACCGTTATAGTACACGCGGGTCGCTGGGGCCGCGCCATCGCTCACCCGCCCCCTAGCGGTCGCGCTGAACCGCCAGCGCTGCATCGTAATGTCATTTACCCTAGGAACCGCGACAGACTCGATATTCTTAATAATCTTGACAAGTATAAAGGCGTCCTCGTAATCCCCGTCCGACGGCTTTAACCCATCTCTATCGACATCCTTGTCTGTTTGAATTTTTTGACTATCGATACTCATCGTACTCGGGACGACGGAGGCATTCATCGTATCCAAATCAGTACCATCCGCAGGATCGTTCGCCCGGTAGTTCTCCCGAACAAATAGAATACGAACGGGTGCATTATTATGACTCGCGTGGATCGTCCTATTCGGCTTCATCGGAAATCGCACCGTAGCTACCCACCGGCCATCATTATCGGTCGTCGCGGTCGAAGTCAGGGCGGTAGGGTAGATGATGTTCGTAAAATTCCCCGATTCGTCATATGACCAGGATTCCGCGACGTAGAAGTTAACCGCTACGCCCGCCAATCCCTTGTCGTCCTTCCAGTCCAGCACCGTCCCCGCGAGCCGGCCCTCGTTCCAGAGATCCTCTATGGCGATCTGGGGCAGCTGGTTGGTGACGTCGGAGACGACGAACAGCGGCACGGGATTCTTCCAGATGCCGTAGTCGGGATGATAGATCAGGAGATAGACCTCGGCTCGGTCGGCGGTCTTGCCGTACTCGGAGAAGAATTTCTCCCAGATGAAGCCGGTGAAGTCGTAGGCGCCGTCGGCGTCGGTGACGGTGCTCTGGAAATAGGCGAACGCTGTCTTCGCCGAGCCGTCGGGCAGGGTGGTATCGTCGCCGTCGACGTACGCGGCGTAGTCGGCGTCCCTGGCGGCGAGGTCGGTATAGAGGAAGACCTTGGCGTCGCCGACGCCGGTAGTCGTGCCGTCGGCCCAGGCCTCGGAGTCGATGACCGTGCCCTGTATCGACGAGCGGAAGACGACGGAGCACGAGGCGAAAAAGAGGAGCGCCAGGGCTCCCGCGATGATGGCGGGCAGCGGCGGGGCCGCCCGGTACGACGATGGCTTATTCATGTACTTCAATCTCCATCGCGGACGATGCCGCGGATCGCATGAACGTAGTCCCCTTCTCGAGGATCTCGTAGAGGACGGGTATCAGGACGAGGGTGATTATCGTGGACGAGAGGAGCCCGCCGAAGATGGCCTGCCCCAGGGGCGCGTACACCTCGGAGCCGTTGCCGTGGGCGAGGGCCATGGGCAGGACGCCGAACAGGGTGGTCATCGCGGTCATGAGGATGGGCCGCAGGCGGTTGGCGCAGCCCTCGACGATGGCGCTCCGGAGCTCCATGCCGTAGTTGGCGCGCAGCTGGTTTATATAGTCGACCATGACTATGGCGTTGTTGACGACCGTGCCGCCCAGGGCGATCAGCGCGAGCATCGCGATTATGGACAGCGACGACCCGAAGGCGTAGAGGCCCAGCACGACGCCTATGAGGCAGAACGGTATGGAGGCCATGATGACGAGCGGCTGCATGAAGCGCTCGAACTGGATGACCATGACGGAATAGACCAGGAAGACGCTTATGGCCAGCATCAGCGACAGGCTCGAAAGGGAGTCCCCTATCAGCTTGCTGGTACCGGAGGTGCGGTATTTCACGCCGAACGGCAGGGTCGTGCCGGCCATCGCGCGGGCCATCCTAGCCGTCACGCCCGATTGGTCGTCGGTCCTCAGGTAGCCGCGGACCTCCACCGAGAAATTGCGGTCCTTGCGGTCTATGCTCGTCAGGGCGGGCCTGGCCTCGAGGGTGGAGAACGCGGCGAAGCTGATGTAGCGGCCGTCGCGCGTGCGTATCGCGATGCGGTTGAGCACGTCCTCGTCGATTCCCTCGTCGGCCACGTTAGAGGTCACCCTGATGGGGAAGTCGTCTGATCCGACGCGGAGCGTGCCCACGTCCATGCCGCCGAACAGTATGCGGCTCGTGATCCCGGCCTCGTACGGCGTGACCCCCAGGGTGCCCATGTACGACTGGCTCAGGTCGGCGTACAGCTGCTCGGAGTCAGACCGGGCCGACAGCTCCGTCTTGATTACGTCCGGGTCCTCGGACAGGAACGCCCTGGCCAGGCGGGCGGTCTCGGTCACGGCGTCCAGGTCGGTGCCGTATATCTCCATCTGGTAGCCCTGGCCGCCCGTACCCATGGCCAGCAGGGAGTCGAAGCCGCCGTTCAGCACGGTCGTGTCGCAGTCGGGCAGGCGCCTCGCCAGCTCGTCCCGGACTATGGGCAGGATCTCCTGGATGGTGCGGCCGCGGTCCTCGCTGGGCACGAGGCGTATGCGCGCGAAGGCCCGGTTGGGAGAGCCGGTTATGGTGATCGCGTTCCCCGCGCCGACGTAGTACACGGCGGCCTCTATCTCCGGGACGAGCGAGGCCACGATGGCGTCGGCCTCGTCGACCTTGGCCATGGTCCGCTCCAGCGTATAGCCGGATGGCGTCTCGAAGTGTATCTCGAACTCGCCCGTATCCGTCGGCGGGAGGAAGCTTATCTTCAGGATGGAGAGGAGCGCGACGCTCGCCCCCAGGAGGGCGACCGCGGAGAAGATGGTGAACGCCTTGTTCCCGAGCGCCGCACCGAGCAGGCGGCGGTAGGCCCGCTCCAGCCTATCGAAGCCGGCGTCGATATACCCCTCGAGGGCCTTGAGCGCCCTGGGCCTGCGCATCTGGTCCTCGCGCTTGAGGACCAGGGACGACAGCCACGGCACCACGATGACCGACACGAGGGCGGACGCCGCCAGCGCGAACACTATGGCCAGCGAGAGGTCGTTCATGATGACGCCGATGATGCCAGTCAGGAACAGGAGCGGCGCGAAGACGCAGATGCTCGTGGTCGTCGACGCGAGCACGGCCCCGCCGACCTCGCCCGCCCCGGCCAGCGAGGCGGCCCGGCGGTCGCCCGTCTTCTTGAACTTCTGATAGGTGTTCTCCAGCACCACGATGGAGTTATCCACGATCATGCCTATCGCGACGGTCATGCCGGAGAGGGACAGCAGGTTCAGCGACCTGCCCGTGCCGAAGAGCCCGAGTATGGCGAACAGGATCGACAGCGGGATCGACAGGCCTATGATGACCGTCGCGCGGAAGTCGTGGAGCACGAACAGGATGACGAAGATCGTCAGAGCGAGGCCCGTGGCGGCCGACTGTATGACCGTCTGGAGCGAGCGCAGCGTCGTCTCGCTCTGGTCGCTTATCACGGTGAACTCGACGGAGCCGCCCGATTCCCGCCGTATCTCCTCGAACACCGCGACGGCGGCCGCGACTATCTTGACGGTATCGCCCTCGTCCCGCTTCAGGACGTCCACCATCACGTAGTCCTCGCCGCCTGAGCGGACGCGCACGCTCCGCGCGGCCGGTTCCAGCGAGATGGCCGCGACGTCCTTGAGGAAGATGAACGAGCCGTCGCCGTACCCCACCGTCATGTTGGCGAGCTCGTCGACGTCCGAGAAGGCGCCGGCGGTCGTGAACGACAGCTCGCGGGAACGGTACATGGCGCTGCCCGCGGGCACGTTGAGATTGTTGTAGCGCAGCGCCTCGTACACCGAGAGCGCCGATATGCCCCGGGACTCCAGCTCCGTCACGTCGAGGGTAATCCTCGCCTCCCTCTTGGAGCCGCCGACCAGGTTGATCTTGGAGACGCCCGGGATCCTCGCCAGGGACGGGCTCACGCGCGTCTCCAGGTACTCGGTAAGCGCCTCCGGGTCCATCTCGCCGGACACGCGCACCGAGAAGATCGGCAGGAAGGCGCTGGCCTCGGTCACGTATATCACCGGGTTGCCCTGGATGCCCCCGGGCAGGTCGTCGGATACGGCGTTGAGGAGCTCGCGGATCTGCGGCAGCTTCTGGCGCACGTCCACGTCGGCGCGGAACTCCATGGTAACGACGGAAAACGAGTCGGAGCTGTTCGAGGTGAGCTCCGACAGGCCCGGCAGGGTCGACATCTGGTTCTCGATGAGCCTAGAGATGTCGCGCTCGACGTCCTTGGCCCCGGCGCCGGGGTAGACCGTCACTATGGAGGCGGCCGGCAGCGAGACCGGCGGTATCATCTCGGAATTGAGCGACGAGCCCGCTATTACCCCGAAAACCAGGAGGCCGACGAGCAGTATCGTCACGATGGCGGGATGCTTTACCGAGAAATCGGAGAGCATCATTTCGGCGCGTCTCCCTTCCCGACCACGGAGACGACCGAGCCCTCGCGCGCGAAGTACTGGCCTTCCACGATGAAGTCCCGCTCGGCCCACCCCTCGGGCACGACGAAGGCGTCGTCGGACGAGTCCCCGGGCGAGAACGCTTCGCTCACGGCCTTGCCGTCCTCGACTCGCCAGAGCCTGCCGCCGCTGATCGCCTCGAAGGGCAGGCTATATACGCCGCGCCACCTGGCCAGCTCGAATTCGACCGAGACGAACATGCCCGGGCGGAGCAAGTCGGGCTCGCCGCCTATTGATACGGAGACCTCGAAGTTCTTCGTCTCGGCGGAGACGAACGGGCTGACGCTGCGCACCGCGCCCCGGAACTCCCCGCCTCCCGGCCTTCGGACGGTAATCCGCATGGATTCCCGCCGTCTCGCGAATTCCTCGTAATAGCGTTCCGGGACGCGGGCGCGTACTATCAGGTCCCCGAGGTCGCCTATCGTGACGAGGGGTCGCTCCGGGGAGGCTATCGACCCCGCGGAGAGGTGCTTTATCAGCACTATCCCGTCGACCGGGCTCTTCACGTTGGCGTAGTCCAGCTGTATCCTCGCCAGCTCGTACTGCGACGAGTAGGCCTCGTACTGCCCCTTGGCCTGCTCGTAGCTCTGCTGGGTGGCGGCGTTGGCCCGGTAGAGCTGGCCGAGCCGCTCGTAGGACGACTTGGCCGACAGATAGGCGGCCTCCGCCTGCTGCATCTGCAGCTCGAAGCGCTGGGCGTCGATCCGGGCGACTATGTTCCCCTTCTTGACGGGCTGGCCGACCTCTACGAGCATCTCCTGGAGCGCTCCGGAGACGAGCGGGAGGATGGTGACCATCGTCTCCGACTCGACGTGGGCGTTCAGCTTGAGCGACTTCACGAGGTCCCCGTACTCGGGCCTCATAGTCCGCACGGGCAGGGGAGGCGCTTCCGGAGGAATGACGACCGCCCCCTTCGCGACCGCCCGGAATCCCAGGGCGCCCGCAACGATGGCCAGAGGGACGAGCCAGCGCAGTATCCTGATCGCCTTGCCCAGCTTCTTCTTAGGTCGGCTCTCCATATTCCTCGCCCCTCACTCGAAAATCGGCGATCCGCGCATGGCCTCCGCGCCGGAGGGCGTAAGTATCCCGCCGACGAAGGCCTTGAGCGAATCCTTTAGTATATCGAGCCTCGTGAACGGCTCGTCGTCTATGCTATCGAGCACGGTGAGGCCGACCACGACGTTCGTTATGGCGTAGGTCAGGCGTCGGGCGGTGAACTCCGGCCGCACTATCCCCTCGTCGATGGCGTCCTGGACTATCTCCTCGATGAAGGCCTGCAGCTTCGACTGGAGCTCGGCCTTGAACCCGGGCAGGTCCGGGCGCGCGGCGAACGGGGACCTGACGATCATCCTGCCCGCGCTCTTGAGCTCCGAATAGGCCCGCTCCACGATTGCGTTGAGCTTTGGGACGAAGGAAAGCGAGCCGTCTCCGGCAATCTCCTGGAGGAGGGCGAGCGTCCGCCCGGTCCAGGCCGCGGCGGCGTCGTCTATCAAGGCGAATTTGCCGTTGAAATGGTTATATACCGTCTTGCGGCTCACGCCCGCGAGGTCGGCCGCCGCTTCCACGGTAAGGCCCTCCGGCCCGCTATCGCGTATAATCACCGTCGCGGCGTCTAGGATCCTATCTCTCGTTACATCGATCATCAGGGACACCTCTCTACACACATTACTCGCTACGTGTGTAATATGTCCCTTGATTGTATAAATTTCAATGCCTTGGAGCGGAAATTCGTACCAATCGCCGTTGTCCGCCGAGGCGCCGAGCCGAGCGAGCTTGCGACGGCATCGATTCGCGGTTAAACTTGCGGCCCGGAGGACGCATATGGAAACGAGCATCGCCGCCGTCCAGCTCGAGTGGACGAAGGACGCGAACATCGTCGTCGGACAGTCGCACTTCATAAAGACGGTAGAGGATATCGCGGAGATCATGGCCGGGTCCGTCCCCGGGGCCAAGTACGGCCTCGCCTTCAACGAGGCGTCCGGCCCCTGCCTCGTCAGGACCGAGGGCAACGACGCGTCGCTGATAGAGGACGCAAAGGCCTGCGCGCTCGCCACCGGAGCGGGACACACCTTCTACCTCGTCATAGGTCCGGGGGCCTACCCGATTAACGTCCTCGATAGGATCAAGGCCTGCCCCGAGGTATGCCGCGTCTTCTGCGCCACCGCCAACCCGCTCCAGGCGATAGTCGCGAGGACGGGCCAGGGCTCCGGGATCCTCGGCGTCATAGACGGCTTTTCTCCCGCCGGCATCGAGGACGCGGAAGGCCGGGCCGACAGGATCGGCATGCTCAGGCGCTTCGGTTATAAATTCGCGTAGGCCGCTCGCGGCGACGACCCAACGGAGGACGATATGCAGGTTTCAGGCTCTTCGGTAGCGTTCATAGGCACGGGCGTCATGGGCGCCAGCATGGCGGGCCATCTCCTAAAGGCCGGCGCCAAGCTCGCGGTATACAATAGGACCAAGTCCAAGGCGGACGCCCTCGTGGCGGCGGGCGCCGTATGGGCCGGCTCGCCGGCCGCCGCCGCCGCGGGAGCCGACGTCGTTTTCACGATGGTCGGCTTTCCCTCCGACGTCGAGGAGGTATACCTCGGCCAGGACGGCATAGTGGCCGCCGCGAGGCCCGGCGCCGTGCTCGTCGACCTCACGACCAGCGACCCCGCGCTCGCGGTCCGCGTCTCCGCGGCCGCTAAGGCGGCGGGCAAGGCGGCTATCGACGCGCCCGTATCGGGCGGCGACACGGGCGCCAGGAACGCGACCCTCTCCATCATGGTAGGCGGGGACGAGGCCGCCTTCGCCGCGGTCAAGCCGTTCCTAGATGTCATGGGTAAGACGGCGGTGCTACAGGGGGGGCCGGGCGCGGGCCAGCACACCAAGATGGCCAACCAGATATCCGTGGCGGCCTCGCTCATAGGAGCCGTGGAATCGATGAGCTACGCCAAGAAGGCGGGCCTAGACCCCCTGCGCGTCCTCGACAGCATAGGCGGCGGGGCGGCCCAGAGCTGGCAGCTCGTCGGCATGTCTCCCAGGATGCTCGCCGGCGACTTCGCGCCCGGTTTCTATTCCAAGCACTTCCTCAAGGACCTGCGCATAGCCCTCGATTCGGCCAAGTCCATGGGCGAGAGGCTACCGCTTCTAACCCTCGCGGAGAGCCTCTTCCAGAGGATGCAGGAAGCGGGCTTCGGGGAGCTCGGAACCCAGGCCCTCTATCGTCTCTACGGCGAAGGGCGTCAATAATGGCCGGCGAGCCGGGCCAACAGGATCGGCCCAGGTACTCCCGAACCCTCGCCGATCCCCCGCGGAGCGTCGTCCTGGACGGGGAATTCATCCTCGGCTGCTTCAACGCCCCGCCCGAGCTGGCCAACATGCTGGACGTGCGCAATCCCTACCATTATCCCGTGCCGCGCTGGGTCAAGGATTTCAGGTGCAAGGAGTGGAAGGCCTTCCAGTTCGGCGACAAGCGCTGGTTCTTCTTCACCGCGCTCTACGAGGCCAAGAGCTTCGGCCTGACGCAGTTCACCGCCTGGGATCGGGAGAAGGGCCGGTGCTACGAGACGAAACGGCTCATCCCCTTCGCGAGCTTCGGCATCGGCGACAGGCTGGACGGCGAGAGGCCGGGCTACAGGGATAGACGCTCCGCTGTACGGTATTCGTTCGACCTGACGGGAGGCTCGATACTCGTAGAGGCCAGCCGCGCCAAGAGCGCCTGGGGCAAGCCGTTCTCCGGGTCGTTCTCCTTCGCCTACAACGCCCGCCAGACCGCCCCGTCCTCGGTATGCCTGCCGCTCGGCCTGAATCGCGCCATGTACTCGACGAAGGTGCTCATGCCGATGCAGGGCTGGTTCGAGGCCGACGGGGAGCGCTTCGAATTCGGCTCTCCCGACGCGATGGGCATCCTGGACGACCACAAGGGCTTCTATCCCTACGCGATGCGCTACGACTGGGTTACCGGTTACGGGCAGGACTCCAAGGGCCGCCGCGTCGGCTTCAACCTGACGGACAACCAGGTCCGCGACCCGTCCGCCTACAACGAGAACGTCCTGTGGATCAATAGCAGGGTCTTCCCCCTGCCGCCCATCAAGGTCACCAGGCCCAACGGCCCCGAGAAGCCGTGGCATATCCAGGATACCGAGGGACTCGTGGACCTGACGTTCAAGCCCGAGCGCAAGAACGACATGAAGCTCAACCTCCTGCTCGCCGCCATCGACTACCACGGCCCCTTCGGCTCGTTCGAGGGCACCCTTCGCTCGGCCGACGGCGCCGAGAAGGTCGACGCCCAGGGACTCTTCGGCATGGGCGAGGAGAAGTACCTGAGGGCCTAGGAAGCCTCGTGATGGATACCGGGCGCTTTCGCACCGTAGACGTCGCCCGCGCCGCCGGCGTACACCCGAACACGGTCAGGCTCTACGTCGAATGGGGCTTCCTCGCGGAGCCGGAGCGGGCGGCTAACGGCTACCGGCTCTGGACGTCCGAGCACCGGGACCAGATGGTCTTCGCCAGGCTCGCCATGCACGGCCTCTGGCCGGGGCGGCTCATCAGGGAATCGGCGCTCGCGCTCGCGCGCCGGGCCGCGACGGGCGACCTCGCCGGGGCCCTCTCCGACGCTCGCCGCCACGCCGGCCTCGTCGACGACGAGATACGGCGCGCCGAGGGCGCGGCGGCCTTCCTCGAGCGCTGGGCCGCCGGAGACGTCGACGCGGCCTCGGACGACGAGTGGTTCGGCCCCCGCGAGGCGGCCG
>JAHIWG010000128.1 GCA_018816345.1 Spirochaetota bacterium
AACGTACCGGTGGTGATAGCCAGGGGCGCCGCGTACTTCACCTCCATCGGCACGGAAAAGAGCCCGGGGACCAAGGTGTTCAGCCTCGTCGGCAAGGTCAAGAACACTGGACTCGTCGAGCTGCCCCTGGGTACGCCCTTGGCCAATATAGTCTACGGCATGGGCGAGGGCGCCGGGGCCAAGAAGCGCATCAAGGCCGTCCAGACGGGCGGCCCCTCCGGAGGCTGCATACCCGCCGAGCGTTTCGACGTCAAGGTCGACTACGAGTCCCTCGCCGAGCTCGGCGCCATCATGGGCTCGGGCGGCATGGTCGTCATGGACCAGGACAACTGCATGGTCGACGTCGCGCGCTATTTCGTCGGCTTCACCTCCGCCGAGTCGTGCGGGAAGTGCGCGCCGTGCCGCGAGGGCCTGTCCCAGATGCTGCGCATACTCAACGACTTCTCGCGCGGCGACGGCGGCATGGAGGACATAGCCGAGCTCGAGCGTCTGGCGCGCGTCGTCAGGGACTCCTCGCTATGCGGCCTCGGCCAGACGGCGGCCAACCCGGTGCTGACGACGCTCAAGTACTTCCGCGAGGAGTACGAGCGCCATATCGTGGAGAAGCGCTGCGAGGCAGGCACCTGCGAGTCGCTGTTCGAGGCCCTCTGCGAGAACTCCTGCCCGCTCCACATGAACATCCCCGGATACCTGGCGCTGGTCGGCGACGGCCGTATAGAGGACGCCTTCGAGCTGACGCTCAGGGACAACCCCCTGCCCGGGTCCATGGGCCGCATCTGCCACTTCCACTGCCAGATGCGCTGCCGCAGGGATACGCTCGACGAGCCGGTGGCCCAGGGCGATATCCATCGCTACCTGGCGGATACCATGTACAAGATGGGCCGGGAAAAGGACGTATGGTCCAGGCTCGTCAAGGAGAAGAAGCCGGCGACGGGGCGCAAGGTCGCCATCGTCGGCGCCGGGCCCGCGGGCCTCGCGGCTAGCTTCTACCTGTCCAGGCTTGGGCACGAGGTTACCGTATTCGATTCCAAGCCCAAGGCGGGAGGCATACTCCGTTACGGCATCCCGGCGTACCGCCTGCCCAAGGACGTCCTGGACAAGGAGCTCGAGCTCTGGAAGAGGCTCGGGGTCAAGTTCGTGTTCAACACGGTCGTGGGCAAGGACGTCGCGTTCGACGCGCTGCGCAGCCAGTACGACGCCCTGATCGTGGCCGTAGGCGCCCAGGCCGACAGGGGCCTCGGCGTGCCGGGAGAGGACCTGGCCGGCGTGCACCCCGGCTACGAGTGGCTCGAGGCCTTCGCCCTCGGCAAGGCGGCCAAGCCGGGCAGGCGGGCCCTCGTCATAGGCGGCGGCAACGTGGCCATAGACGCCGCTAGGACGCTCTTCAGGCAGGACTGCGAGGTGACCGTCGCGTACCGCAGGGCCAAGAGGGATATGCCGGCCAACGACGCGGAGCTAGCCGGCGCCGAGGAAGAGGGCATACGCATGGAATTCATGCTCCAGCCCATCGAGATCGTCGGGGAGAAGGGCCGGGTCAAGGCCGTGCGCTTCAGGGCGATGAAGGCCGGGGGCATAGACCCCTCGGGGCGGCCGACGCCGGTGGAGACCGATAGGATAGTCGACATCCCCTGCGACGACGTCTATATAGCGGTCGGGGAGAAGGTCGACTCGTCGTTCCTGGCCGCGGACGGCGTCAAGGCCGCCAAGGACGGCCGCATAGTCGTGGATCGCCTGACCGGACGGGTCGGCGGCAACGTCTGGGCCATAGGCGACGCCGTGACCGGCCCGGCGACCGCCGCCGAGGCGATGGGGCTCGGGAAGCGCGCCGCGAAGGCCATAGACTCCGAGCTGATGCAGCGTGACGCGTTCGGAGGCCTCTTCAAGGATTTCAGCCATTCCATGGCGCTTCCGCCGGAACCGTCGAAGATGCGCATGTGCCGGTCGCGGCTCGTGCCGCCCGAGGAGCGCCGCGGGAACTTCCAGGAGATAGCGATGGGCTACTCGGGCGAGCAGGCGCTCGCGGAGGCCTCTCGCTGCCTGCGATGCGATATCAGGGCCGACGCCCGTAGCCCATGGCGATAAGCGGAGGAGATGCGATGAACACAAACAACGCTACGGCGATAAAACTCACAGTCGACGGACGGGAGTCTACAATAGCCTCGGGCTCCACGATACTCGACGCATGCCGCTCGGCCGGCGTGCATGTACCCACGCTATGCCATCTGGAGGGCGTCTGCTCTAACGCCTCCTGCGGGCTCTGCGTCGTAGAGGTCGAGGGCGCCAAGAGCCTCGTGCGATCCTGCGTCCAGGCCGCCGCGCCCGGCATGAGGATCAAGACCTCGAGCGCCAGGGTCATGGAGGCCAGGCGCGCCGTCGTCGAGCTGCTCTTGGCCAACCACCCGGAGGACTGCCTGTCGTGCCTCCGCAACGGCTCCTGCGAGCTGCAGTCCGCCGCCGAGCTCATGGGCGTGCGCCGCAAGGCCTTCCCGAGCACCAAGAAGCCTTCGAAGCCCGATCGCGTCGGCTGGGGAGTGATGCGCGACAATGACAAGTGCATACTCTGCGGCCGCTGCGTGGCCGTATGCCGGGAGACGCAGTCGGTGTCGGCCATAGACTTCGTGGGCCGGGGCGTGCGCTCGCGCGTGGCTCCCTTCATGGATAGGCCCCTGTCGGAATCCTCCTGCGTCTCGTGCGGGCAGTGCACCGTCGTCTGCCCCACCGGCGCCCTTACCGAGAGGGACGAGACGGACGAGGTCTTCGCCGCCCTGCACGACCCCGAGCTAACCGTCGTCGTGCAGACCGCCCCCGCCATCCGCGCCTCGCTCGGAGAGGCTCTGGGCATGGCCCCCGGAAGCCTCGTCACCGGGAAGATGGCCGCGGCGCTACGCCGCCTCGCCTTCGACCAGGTCTTCGACACCCAGTTCTCCGCCGACCTCACCATCATGGAGGAAGGCTCCGAGCTCCTGGCCCGCCTGGCGAACAAAGGCACGCTCCCGATGATCACCTCGTGCTCGCCTGGGTGGATCAGCTTCATTGAGACGTTCTACCCGAATCTCCTGCCTCACCTGTCGTCGTGCAAGTCGCCCCAGCAGATGTTCGGCTCCCTGGCTAAGACCTACTGGGCCCAGAAGGCCGGCGTCGACCCCTCGAAGGTGGTCGTCGTGTCTATCATGCCCTGCACCGCCAAGAAATTCGAGGCCAAGCGCCCGGAGATGCGCAGCGCCTGGGAATGGTGGGGCGAGAAGGGCAAGAAGGACTCGCCGTACTTCGACGTGGACTTCGCCCTCACAACCCGCGAGCTGGCAAGGATGATCAGGCGCGCGGGCATAGACTTCGAGTCCCTGCCGGAGGAGAGCTTCGACGACCCCCTGGGCTCCAGCACGGGCGCCGCTACCATCTTCGCCGCGACCGGCGGCGTGATGGAGGCCGCCCTGCGAACGGCCTACGAGATAGCCGTGGGCAAGCCCCTCCCGTCCCTCGAGCTCGAGGCGGTGCGCGGCTTCGACGGCATCAAGGAGGCGTCCGTGGACGTCGGCGGCACCGTGCTCAAGGTGGCCGTCGCGCACACGCTCAAGAACGCCAGGGTCATACTCGAGGGCATCGCGGCTGGCACGAGCCCGTACGCCTTCGTCGAGATCATGTCGTGCCCGGGCGGTTGCCTCGGCGGCGGCGGGCAGCCCGTCGCGCCGGATTGGGCGAAGAAGGAGAAGCGCCGCTCGGCCATCTATACGGAGGACAGGGGGCTCCCGCGGCGGAAGTCGCATGACAACGAATCGGTCAAGGCCTTGTACGCCGAGTTCCTCGAGAAACCGCTAGGGCACCAGTCGCACGTCCTGCTCCACACGCACTATACAAAAAAAGATACATAGCGAGACTAAGCCGGCGTCCGGGAGACCTCCCGGGCGCCGGTACTCGTAGACATGAAGCCGTATCACATATATAAAGATACCATGCCGATACGCGCCATAGGTTTTGACATAGACGGGACCCTGTACGCCGCCTCGAGGCTCTACGGGAAGCTGTTCGTACAGGGAGTAAGGCGGCTCAGGCTGCTCCTCGCCTTCAACGAGGTCAGGCACGAGCTACGAGCCCTCGTTTCCTCGCCCGAGTACCGCGCACGCGGCATCGACAGCGTCGAGAAGCTACATCGGTTCCAGGCCGAGCTCACCGCTCGACGCCTCGGCGCCGATGCGGAACGGACGTATCGCGATATAGAGAGCTTCTTCTATACCGCCTCGCTCAAGCCCTTCGCCGACATCCCGACCTATCCGGGGGTAGGCGCCCTGCTCGACGAGCTAAGATCCTCGGGCTTGAGGCTCGGCGCCCTCTCCGATTTTCCCTGCGACGAGAAAGTCGAGCTCCTCGGCCTTTCTGGCAAATTCGACGTCAGCATGACCAGCGAGGAGACGGGCCTCGTCAAGCCGGACAGGGCCTCGTTCGACCTCCTGGCAAGGCGCCTGGGAGTGCGGAACGACGAGATTCTCTACGTCGGCAATTCCGAGCGCTACGACGTCCGAGGAGCCCTCGGCGCCGGCATGCGGGCCGCGCTCATCTCGCGGAATAAAGCCGTCAAGACGGCGGCCGAATTCGTCTTCTTCGATTTCGCCGACCTAGGTCGCTACGTACGCGAGATTACTCGAAAGAGTTGACGCCTAGCCTAAGCCGATAGCGTGATTCCGGGGGCTCATTGACGAGCCCCTAGGCAACCCATGTCGCCCCATCCCGACTGACTCCCCATCCCGACTATTCCTACCGCCCCGAGGCTCGCCCTACGCCGCGTCCTACTCGGAGGAGCGCGAATAGGAACGTCGCGAGCCCCGGTTCAATAGAAACGCTACCTTGGCTCGCCTAAAGACGCGCTGGCTTGAGAGCCGTCTAGATTTAATTATTGACAATTTGTCGCGCATTTTGTGCGTTATTTTCGTCGTTTTTTATTTTTCTATTGACTACGCTATATATTATGTATACTATTGATTATGAGTTGGTGTCGGCATTCAGTCGGGAAGCCGACCGCTCCATAGATGACGCCGTCGGCGTCCTGGAGGAACCTATGAGACGTATCGCCGCGACAGCAATAGTCGCTTCCGTCCTATTCGCTTCATGCACGCTAACCACCACCCCGCCCGTCCTCTCTTCCGCGGGCGAGCTCGAGTCGTTCCAGGGCTCGTACATGACCACCTTCGACATACTGAACGGCTCGTTCCTGCCCTCGGGTCGCGCGCTCTCGCCGTTCGGAAGCGCCGCCTCCCCGCCCGCTTCCGTGTCCAAGGCCACGGTCCCTACCTGGGGCTCGACGTCGTACGCCCTGCCCTCGACGGTCGGCGCCTCGTTGACCGGCTCGAGGGCCAATTACCCCGAGCCCGGCCAGAGCACGAGCTGGACCGTCACGAAGACGGCCGTATCAGAGGTGTACGACGTCAGAGTCACAACCACGTTCGCTGATTACGACCCTCGAGAGAGGCAAGAGGAATGGTACTATATCAGGAACGTCAACGACGCTATCTGGACGAACGCCGATCCTATCTGCACCGCCGCCGGGGTCGATGACGCTAAGGCCCGGACGAAGAACGCCCTCACCTATCGCGACGGCAGCGTCCAGGATGAGACTATTGTCGCGGCCTTCCCTCCCGGATCCGGCTTCGCCGCCTTCGACATAGCCGGCAGCCTCGAGTACCCCGAGGCCTTCGCGCCCGTATCGGACGCCGCCGCCCAGTGGTCGTCGGTAGTGGCGTACTCCAGGGTGTACGCTGACAGCCCGAGCTTCAGCTTCTGGAGCGGCAACAGGGTTCGCGCCATCGTCGGGGTCCGCTTCTACACCGAGCATTTCATCAACGGCGGGGCCCAGCTCCAAGGCAGCACGCTGGTCTTCGAGAAGGCGGCCACGAGCCTTACGTCCCAGTCGGGGGACGTCCTCGATCCCGGTTCCGCGTTCTTCCTCCCCGATATCGCCTCCAGCCCCGATCAGGCCTACCTGGCCCTGAGCGTCGTCAGGCAGAAGATAGTCTACGATTACGACGCGGCCACCCAAGCGCCCGCCTACGACAGCGCGACGCGCGACGCCCGGACCAAGACGCGCGTGATCGGCATAGCGAATCAGCAGGATAAGTACGTCGAGATAATTAACGCCGAGGCCGCCGAGATAACGAACGCTACCGGTACGATATGGATCCCTATCGGCTACGACCCGGCCATCGTCAACCTCGACACGGCGGTCACCGTGGACACGAAGACGACCAACCTGGCCGTCAGCACCACCGACTCGACGCCGGTCGAGGTAGTGACCGATACCCCGATCAACGGCGCCGGGACGCTGTACGCGGCTATTAACGGCACGCCTATCGAGACCCTCGTGACCAGCGACATAACCAGCGACCTGCTCGACGGCAACGGGTCTAACATCGTGGCTACCTATAACGGCAAGCAGGGCACGCTCGTGGACTCGACCGCGTACGCGTTCAACGACAAGGGCACGGTCCAGGCCTGGGTCTACGTCAAGAAGACCGTCGACACGCCCGGCCTCGTTCACGCCGGCGTCCTGCCGGATTTCTCCGACGAGATATGGACGCTGCAGTTCCTAGGCAGCAACAACACGCCCGTCTTCGCGCTCGTCGCCCAGGGGCCTAGCGGCTATACCTACGACATGGTGAAGAGCTCCGAGCGGCTCAACCTCGAGCGCTGGTACCACCTCGCGGCCACCTGGAGCCGCGCCGACGACTCCATGAGGATCTACGTCAACGGCGTGCTCAGGGGATCGAGGTCGCTCTCGAACATCCGATCAAGCTCCGTGTTCGCCCAAGGCTCCAAGGTGGTAATCGGCTCGCAGTTCTATTCGTCTAAGACGTCGTTAGCGGGCTACTACGGCTTCAACGGAAAGATTAACGGCGTGCTTATCGATAACTACGCATGGTCGTCCGCGGACGTCGCCGCGTTCTACGGCGCCAATAAGGACAAGACGGCTAGCTGGTAACAGCAAGGCCGCGAAAACCCAGGCCGCCGGCCGGTCCGGCGGCTTTCTTACGCCCTGAGCGCGCGCATGAAGATGATGCGCTCCATGCGGTAAATACGGTTCTTGAGCGTGGCGTACCCGAAGGCGCTCGCGCATAGCCCGGCCGCGAGGTGGCTGGCTCCAGGGGGCAGCCACGGCAGGAGGCCGTAGGCGATGACCGCTCCCGCCCCATTGATGGCGAAGTACAGGAGCGCCGCAAGGAGCGCCTCGCGGTATAGCTCGAAATAGTACAGGAACACCAGTATCGTCAAAAGCGTGAACTGGGCGTACGCGGCGCCTAGGGCCGCCCACATCTCTACCCTGGCCAGCGCTGGCTCCCGAGACGCGAGGATGGCCGACGCCAGGAGCAGCGTGCAGGCGCCCTGGAGCAGGCTCTGGTCGCGCAGCTCGCGGCGGAGCCCGGTAGCGACCCGTAGCCTCGCCTTATGTATCCTCGTCCACGTCGAGTGGTTCAGGGCGAAGAGGAAGTGCCTGAGGTCGGTATACAGCTGGGTCTCGGTGATGATGATGAAGTAGACGAGGCCCGGTATGATGGAGAGCCCGGCTACGTAGACGGCGACGTCGTAGCTCTCGTACGACCTCAGGGGCGTGCCCGCGACGACGGCGCCCCTGGCGGCCCAGAAGTAGAATTTATCGAGCCACCCGCCGGCGTAGAAGCAGAAGCCGGAGGCGATGAGCGCGGCGTAGCGCTTCCCGTAGCGCCAGAAGTCGGCGAAGCCGTCCCGTGGACGTTCCGGGCGGTAACGCGATACCGCTATCGCGATGAACGCGAGGTCTAGGAGGACTACGCCGGAGGCGTAGCCGAGCACCGCCCCGCCCTCGCCCAATACCGCCGATAGCACTAGCGCGCCGGCGATTGACAGCGCCATGCCCAGGCCGAAGACGAGGCTTATCACCTTATAGTTTCGCAGGAGCGACACGTAGAGCATCACTATCCAGGCTACGTTGATAGCGCAGAACAGCGCGACTACGGAGAACCGGTACAGCGCGGCGTCCCCGGCGAGCCGTAGCGGCATCGCCGTCGCTACGGGAGCTGACAGCAGGACTGAGGACGCGAGCGCTATGAGCGCGAAGCGTAGCATCCAGGCCGTCGCCTCGCCGTAGCGGCTTTCCCATACCAGGTCCGAGACTATGCGCGTGAAGTGATGATGCAGGCCCGAGAAGAGGGCGAGCGAGCAGGCGTAGCCGTAGACCACGGTAGACTGGAACACGGGCACGCCCGAGAAGCTCGAGGTCCTGAAGGCGAACTGCAGCGCTATCATCGACACGACGGAGATGAGCCAGGGGCCGGCTACTATGAAGACGCCCGAGACGACGGCTCCGACCGTTCCGCCGAGCCCTCCCTTGCCCAGTATCTTCCTGAGCTGGAATCCTATGCCCGCCATCAGCCCCCTCCCCTCATGGAGCGGTATAGATCGCGGTAGCGGTCCTTCATGTCCTTCTTGTTATACAGGGTCATGGTCTTGCGCTTGTTACGCTCGTTAATACCTATCATCTCTTCGGGATGGTCGTGGACGAACAGCACCGCCTCCGCGAGCTTCCCGGGATCCTTCGACGGGGCCAGGAAGCGCTCGTCGTAGTCGAGCATCTCCGGGGCGTTGCCGACCTTGGTGCATATCGACGGCACGCCCGCGGCCCAGCCCTCGAGGATGACCAGCGGCTGCGCCTCGCGCACGCTGGTCAGCATCATGACGTCGAGGAACGCGTAGTACTCGAGGACGTCCTGCCTACCCGTGAAGACGAACCTGTCGGCGATCCTCAGGTTGTCGACGAGGGCGACGCATTCCTCGTGGTAGTCGGGATCCTCGTCCGTCGGGCCGATCGCGTAGAACGTAGCGTCGGGGATACGCTCTAGGACTATCTTGGCTACCGATATGAACGTCTTCACGTCCTTGATGGGCACGATGCGCCCGACCAGTCCTACGTGGAAACCCGGACGAGGCGACCTGGCCACGGACGAGTAGCGCTCGACGTCTATGCCGTTCTGGATGACGAGGCAGCGTTCGGGCTTCGCCCCTAGCTCCAGCTGCTTCTGCCTGTTCTCCTCGAATAGCGCCGTGATCATGTCGGCGTTCCTGTAGCACATGGCGCTGATGCTGTTATAGATGTTGATCCACATGTCCCGCTGGTAGCCCTTGACGAAATCGGCCTTGCGGATCTCCATCTCGCGCTCCTTGTGGTACAGGCCGTGCTCGGTCAATAGGAGCGGCTTGCCCTTGGCGGCCTTGGCGTTCAGGGCGGCGAGCCCGGCGAACCCGGTCGAGATCGCGTGGTAGATATCGGCCTCGGGAGGATCGGAGCCCAGCGCCTCGAACATCATGCGATGGGCGGACTGCCAGGCCCAGAAATAGTCGGAGAAGGCGTAGGCGGGATTGCGCCTCATGTTCATGCCGGACAGCATGCTCCAGGCCCGCCCGTCCTCGAGCAGACCGTTACCCAGCTCCCGCGGCCTCGTCCTCGCCGCCAGCAGCCCCATGATGTCGGGCGCCCGATCCTGGAACATCATCGCATGCAGCTCGAGGACCGCCTTGACGACGCGCTTGCCCGGCCGGCGCTCCCGTCCCGCGCGCGGGGCCGACAGGACGACGTCGCGATGCTCCACGACGTTCGGGGGCAACGCGTACCGCAACGGCTGGTCGGCCTTAGGCGAGAGCGAGAGTATGCAGAAATCTACGTCCGGCAGGCCGCCGATGATATCGTGCACCCAGGCCCCGACGCCGCCGGTAATGTACGGGTACGAGCCCTCGAGTATCATGCAGACCCGCAAGCGCTCACTCACGGCAGGCTCCCCGGGTCCAGAACAGCTGCGGCTCGTCGAAGGAATCCGGCGAGCCGGCGGCGGGGCCGCCAAGGCGCTCCAGGTTGCCTATGACCTCCCTGATCCTCTTCCTCGCGAAGGCCAGCTTCGCCGCCGCGAGCCTCAGCCTCCTATTCTCGGGCCATCGATCGAGCGCGGCCCTGGACACCTTGGCCGCAAGCTCGAACTCACGGCGGTCCATCAGGATCTCCAGGTAGACGGCTATATCCAGGTCGGGATCGACGAGTATCCTCCGGTTGTCCACGAAGAATCTCCTGGCCTCGTCCAAGTAGAACGAGCCGAGCACGGGGAACGAGGAAAAGAGCCTGGCGAGCGTCCTGTACTCGGCTATGACGGCGCGGCGGGGCGGGGCGCTCCTATCGGAATCGAGCTTCTTCCGGAGGGCCTGGACTCGTTCCACGAAGCGGCGCTCGAGCGCGTTCACGCTCTCGGCCGCGAAGAGCGCCAGCTCCTTGTCCTTGCTCTTGACCATGCGGCCGAAGACCGTCATGAGGAGGGCCGCGGTGTCCGCGTCCAGGTCGCTCTTCGCGAGCAGGCGGTCTATCTCGCGCACGTCCCAGGGCTCTTCCAGGATGGGATGTATATTGACGGCCAGGTAGATGTAGTACTCCGGGCTGAGGATGCCCTCGGAATAGCCGCGCAGCGCCTGGGCCTCGGTCTTGGGGATGAAGCCGGTCTTGGAATGCAGCAGCGTCCTGAAGTCGCGCATGCCGGCGTCCTCATATCCTCTGGACGGAGAGCAGGTACTCGGCCGCCGTTATCATGCCGTCCGCGCCGGCGACCGCCTGCGCCGAGGTGCTGAAGCCGACGATCAGCTCCACGGGCATGCTCGTCCCGTCTATCGCGAACTGGTATTCCGAGAACATCGAGAGGAGGTCCAGGCAGAAGAACGACGTCCCGTCGTGGTCGAGGTCGTAGATGATCAGCACGAGCTGGGAGTCTTCCTTGAAATGGAACGCCTTCGACTTCATCTTCTTGACCCGGTCGATATCGTCCTTGAGGGAGAAGAGCATCCGCTTGAGCCGCTCCTTGCTCCAGCTAGCGAGGAGCTCCTCGAAGTTGCTTATCTCCAGTATGACGAGCGAGACGAAACCCGGCTCGTGGGAGATGCGCTCCAGGTCGGCCGATATCGTCCTATGGAATATCGAGAACAAGGGGTAACCGGTATCCGGGTCGACCTCGCTAAGAGAATTCAGGGTCTCGTACTCGGTTATCTGCCTCAGGTACGGCTCCGCGAGGCTGAGGAGTATGGCGAGGATGGTCTCCGAGTACTGCGAGTACCGCTCGAACGGCAGGTCCTCTATGTCTATCACTCCCCACGACTTGGAGCCAATGACTATGGGCATGGTGATTATGCTGCGGTTATCCGAGAAGCGATCGAACTCCGAGTTGTCAAGGAGCATGCGTACGGAGAACGGCTTGCGGTTGCGGAACACGTAGCCCTCTACGGAGGTCTCCGGGTCGAGCGTGACGTCGCGCCTCGCGCCCTCAGCCCAGCCGTAGGTAGCCGCGGGAACCAGGCGCGTCCCGGCGCCGTCGAGCCTCCATATCGAGCCGGAACTCATCTCGGTGAACAGGGCGACGGTCTCGAGCACCGTTTCCAGCGCCTGATCGAGATTGAGCGACGCCAGCTTCTTGACCTGGTCGTGCAGGATAGTAATCGAGTCCTTCTGGGACGAGACGCGCCCCTCGAGGACCCGGTTGACCTTCTCCAGGACCTCGTTCTGCTTCCTCATCTCCACGGCCTTATGGACGGCGCCTCTAAGCCGCTCGAGGACGCTACCCCGGAATAGCGTCATCCTGTCCCTCGTGAAGGCGATGCCCAGGGCCGCGGCCGCCGATAGGAGCATGAGGCTAGCCGAGCCCAGGCCGGGAAGGGCCGGCGCGACTCCAAGCGCGAAAAAGCGCGCCGCCGCGCCTAGCGCCACGGAGAACGCGAACGAGCCTAGACCCCAGCGGATTCCGTTGAAGGCCGTGATTACGGGGAGCAGTATTAGGTAGGGCGCGAGCGACAGGCCCCACATTGAGCTCAGGGCGAGGTCTACGGCCGCTGGAATAGTCGAGGCGATACCAAGCTCTATTAATAACGCGCCGGACGATTGCCGTCCGCGTAATGCTCGCATATTATTAACATCGGTATCGCGAACGTCTAAATAAAGGCGTATGCATCGGAGGAGTCATGAAAAAGGCGACGACGGCGTTCCTATTCGCGGCGATGGCGACTATAGCCGCGCCTCGATCCGACGCGCAACAGACCACGACCGAGGCGCGATTGGAGCCTATATTCCCCGATACGCCGCAAGGCCTCCTCTGGATCGAGGCCGAGGACGCCGTCTCGACTAACTTCGCTAGCGAGGCGACCCTCGACTACGGCTCCTCAGGATTCCGGATCCTGCAGCTAAACGCCGACGGCAAGTCCGGCTCCGCCCCGTTCTACGCGGAGTACTCGTTCGCCGTCGACTCCGCCGGAACCTGGGACCTGTGGATCGGGGGGACTCCCCCAGGCCCGAGGAGCGAGCTCGACGCCTCGTTCGTCTCCCCGCTGCGCTATTCCCTAGACGGCGGCGAGCCTATCGCCCTGTACCGGGAGGACGTCGCCGTCAACGAGCGCTACTCCACGACCAACTACTGGTTCGTCGCGTCAGCGCCCCTGGAGCTCGCGGCGGGGGTGCATACGATCAGGTTCGAGGTGAGCGAGACCAGGAAATACGACTCCCGCTTCTATCTCTACCTGGACGCCTTCTTCCTCGTCGACCGAGGCTCGTCGGCGGCCGCCGCCCCCCGATCGTCGCTGCCGCCCCGATTCCCGAGGGACATGGCCGACCGTAGCATAGACCAGGCCTACCTCTCGATCCCTCGCTACGAGTACTATATCCAGGGCGATCCCAAGGACCCCGACAGGTACCTCCTATTAGCGCAGGTCTACAGCCTGATCGGCGACAACGGCAGCGCCATCAAGACGCTCGCCAGAGGCAGGGTCGTCGCGGGCGACGACATACGGTTCACGCTCCAGGCGGCCAAGTCCAGGATGTGGAGCGGCGAGATAGACGAGGGGCTCAGGCTATATCGCGAGTACCTCTCGTCTCCGGGGGCGGATCGGGAGGTCTGGGCCGAGGCCGCGAAGATCAGCGCGTGGCTCATGCGGTACCGCGAGGCGGAGGCCCTCTACGAGGAAGCCGTGCGGCTCTTCCCGGGCGACGATACGCTACGGGTCAATCAGGCCCTCACGCTGCTCTGGGCGGGAAAGGCCAAGCAAGGCGAGCGGCTCCTCGCGGAGCTGTGGGCCGAAGCCCGGGACGACCCCGACCGCGTCTTATCGCTAGGCGGCATCTACCTCGTCAGCGGATATCCCGACAAGGCCATAGGCGCCTGGACCGACGGCATAGAGCTTTATCCCGACCGGCTGGAGCTATACTTCCGCCTCGCGGAGGCCTACGACAGGACCGCCCGCCCCGAGCTGGCGCGCGACGTCATAGCCCTCGCGCAGGGCCGCTTCGTTCCCTCCCAGCGCCTGTCGGAGTCGGTGGCGGCTTTCGAGCGCCAGTCCGGGCTCAGGGTGCTCGCGCTAGAAGGGTACCGGGCGCGCCTCGAGCGGAACCCCGACGACCTCGACCTGAGGGAGCAGCTCGTCCGCGCCTATGCCTGGAACGGCATGCTCCAAGAGGCGCTCGAGGAGAGCGGCGACGTCCTCGTCAATAAGCTTTACGCGATATTCGCGGGCCTCGACGGCGACTTGGCGGAAACCTATAGGCTCCTCGACCTCGCGTCGGTATACGAGGCGCCCGTGGCCACCGTCGCCGCCGAGGCCTCCGCTGCGTCCGGCGCGCTCAAGAAGGACGCCGAGGCGTTCAGGCGCGCTAAGGCCAGGCTCGAGCAGGCGCTCAAGGGCAAGGACGCGAAACGGCTGGCGAAGGCGGAATCAGACCTAGCGTCGGCGGCGGAGGCCTTGGCCGGGCGCCTGGCCGAGGCCGCCGAGCTGACCGACAGGGCCGATTGGGCGTTCTCCGGGGCCGAGGACCTTATAGGCGCCTCGGTTACCGAGGCCGCCTCCGAGGGAGCCGACGCGCAGATGCTCTCGAGGCTCGCGCCGTGGACCTGGGACATGAGCGCGGACCTGGACTTCCTGTCGCGGCGCGCCTCGGAGAACCCCCTCGCCTGGTATTGCGCTACTAAGATACTCATGTTCGAGGGCAAGGGCGCGCCGCCGCCCCCGCCGGCGGGAAGGCTCGCGGGAGCGGATACCTTGAGGCTCCAGGCCGGCCTATGGTCGACGGGCGAGCTGGACGAGGATGCGTTCTCCGCCGCCGACTGGTACGGCCGGGGAGACGAACTGGCCGCGGCCCTAGCCTCGCTGGCGAAGGGAGAGGTCGGCGCTCCGCCCTCCGGCGAGGCCCTCGCCTCCCTCGCCGACGAGGCCTCGGCCGGCCTGACGGCGCTTTCCGCGCGAGGCTCGCGGGCCGCGGCCGACCTGCGATCGGCGAAGGCCTCGCTCCTGGCCAGGGCCCGGTCGCGGATGCGCGCGCGAGCGTACCAGTACGACGGGGAGACCCAGCAGGACAGGCGCGCGCTAGCCGACATGTACCTGAGGCTAGGCAAGCCCGAGGAGGCCGTGAAGGCCCTCTCGCGCGTCCTGGCCATCAACCCCAGCGACGCGGCCTCGCTCTTCACGCTGGGCAGGGCGAGGGAGACGAGCGGCGACTGGCACGGGGCGATGGACGCCTACGGCACGGTCTACGACCTCAATCCACGCTACGAGAGCGCCGTCTCTTCCTATAACCGCCTCGCGGGAATCCACGCCCCGAGCGTCTCCGCCGCTATAACGACCGTCGTCGATACCGCGCGCTCGTCGGAGACGGCGCGTCTCGAGTATACGGCTCCGCTCGGAGGGGCCATGGAGCTGCGCTCGTCGTACGCCGTCGATAGGAAGAAGATCCACGCGCCCGCGTCCGGCGCGTTCCCGGCGTCGATGACGCTCCATACCCTCGAGGTCCAGGTCCCCTTCTCCGTCGCGGGCACGGGAGCGAGCATCCTGGGCATAGCCGGCGGCACGGCCCAGAACAAGCTGGATAACTTCCTTCCGCCCGCGATCGGCGATCTCTCGCCGGAGAGCGTGGCCGACTACGTCGTCGTCGCCCCGCGGCTCGGCGTCGGCGCGACGTGGAAGGGCGGCGGCTTCGACGTCTCGGCGCTGTATCGCTTCAACCAGGTCGAGGACACCTTCTTCGCCGACAGGTCGGTGTTCTACGGCCACCACGGCGCGACCGAGGCCGGGTTCTACGGCGAGACCGCCGCGAGGCAGCTCGCGAGGAGCCTCGGCGTACGGGCCAAGGCCGGGCTGTCGTGGATCTACTCGCCGTACGCTCAGGCGGGCGCGGCGCCTAACCTGCTCACCTCGCTAGCCGCCGAGGCCCGGGTCGGGAGCCTCCTGGCCGCGTCCCCGTCGACGACCCTCGACCTGTCGGTCTCGGCGTCGTGGGAAGACGCGAGCGCGACGGCAGACGACTACTGGGCTCCGCCGGGCATACTCTCCGTCAAGGGAGGCCCCTCGCTCGCGGCGCGCTTCGGCTCGCCGGAGGGCTCGGAGGTATCGGTCGCGACCCGCCTCTGGCCGGGGCTGTACTCCGCCGAGGGCGATGGCAGGCTTTCCTTGGACGGGGAGCTGTCGCTCGGCTTCGCCAAGCGCGGCCTGAGCCTATCGCTCTCCGTCGCTGGAGGCTGGACCCAGGCCACGGCGACGGCCGCCCAGTACTGGTCGGGCTCCGTAGGCCTGGGCCTGAAGGCGGCCGTAGGGGATTACATCATCCCGTGATGAGGTTCTGGCACTCCTGGTAGAATTTATCCGCCTGGAGGCGCTCCAGGTACTCCGCCTGGTACGCCTCCACCCAGGGGGCGTCGAGGCCGAGATAGATCAGCAACGGGTCTAGGAGGGACCAATCCTTGGGATCGTCCGCGAAGTAGAACCAGTTGCCGGCTATGAACGCGCTTACCGAGACGACGAGTATCACCTTCTTCCAGCTCGAGGTGATATTCGCGTTGCCGTGCTCCTTGGCGCAGTCCGAGTATACTTCCGGGAAGTGCCACTTGGTGAGGATCTCGCTGCCTATATCCCTATGAGTCGTCCCGTACGCCGCCGCCTCCAGCTCGCTGAAGCGGAGGCCGTTCCTCGTAGCCTCGTCCGCGAGCGCCTCGTACCGAGCCGGGCCGTGCAGGAATAGCGCGACCTGGCCGATGTTGTGGAGGAGGCCCGCGATGAACGCCTCCTCGGGGAAACCTGCGCCGAGCTTGACCGAGAGGTCCCGGGCTATGAAGGCGGTACCGAGGGAATGCCTCCAGAACGAGGCGTAGAACCGAGAGCCGGTGTTCTGGTTGAACAGGCTGGATCCGGTTACGAGTATGACCACGTTCTTGATGGTGTTTATGCCGAGCAGCGTCATCGCGCCCTGGAGCTTCGTCACCCTGTTCTGCCGGGCGTACATGGCCGAGTTGGCTATCTTAAGGATCTTGGCCGTCAAGCCCGGATCCGCGCTTATGATGTCCTCGAGATTCTTGAAGCTGTATTCCTGCTTCTCGACCATCTCGAGCACCTTGGCGGCGATGCTAGGATTGACGGGGAGGCTCTTGAGGTACGACGCGTATTGGCTAGGATCGCTCACGGCGCCATCATAGCAGATTTTCGGCTTCTTGTCGCGGAGAGATGGGCCCCTTGCTCGCCCCCCGCTCGCCCGCTCGCCCGCTCGACCCGCCCCTTAGTCCAGCCACACCTCGGAGACGACGGGCGCCTCGCGTATCCTCTCGACCACCTCCGCGCTGGGCGCGCAGCTTATCTGGGAATGCGCCTTGACGGTAACCTCCGACCCGGCGTCGCGGACGTGCAGGACGACGCCGCACTGGCCGCTGGACTCGAAGAGTATGTCGCGCAGGCCCTCGAGGTCCTCCTCGCGGCGCACGCCGTTCAGCGTGATGTGCATCGTGCGGTAGCTCCTCTCCTTGAGCTCCGACGGCTGGACGAGCCGGTCCACCTTGAAGCTGGGATTCTCCCGGTCCAGGTCGACCGTGCCCTTGAGGAACACTATGGCGTCCTGCTCGAAGCGGCCGGGGTTGGCGTCCAGGGTGCCGGAGAACACGACTATCTCTATCGTGCCGTCGTAGCCCTCGACCTTGCCGAAGGCCATCTTCTTGCCCTTGCGGGTGAGGATCTCCCTCCATTCGACGAGCTGGCCTACGAGGGTGTACTCCTTGTCCGCGCTCGAGCGCTCGATATGCTGGAAGTCGACGTCGCAGCACTTCATGTAGACGTCCCTGTATTCGTCCAGGGGATGCCCGGAGAAGTAGAATCCCAGGAGGGCCTTCTCGGTGCGCAGTATGTCGGCGCGCGGGGTCTCGGCGCAGGGCTCGTAACGGAACGGCGGGAACTCCTCCTCGCTCGACGCCTCGAAGAGGCTCGCCTGGCCGTAGGCGCCCGCCTCGGCCTTCTTCTGCGCGTACTCGAAGGCCCGCTCCAGGTTCAGGGCCAGCTCGGCCCTGCCCTTCCCCATCGCGTCGAAGCAGCCCGCCTGGACGAGCGTCTCTATGACGCGCTTGTTCATCGACTGGACGCCTACGCGCTCCAGGAAGTCGAGGAAGTCGGCGAAGGGCCCTCCCTTGTTACGCTCGGCGATTATGGCGTCCACGACGCCGTCCCCGACGCCCTTGACGCCTATGAGGCCGTAGACGATCTTTCCCTCGGATACCGAGAAGGTCGCCTCCGAGCTGTTGATGTCGGGAGAGGCTAAGCCGATGCCCATCGCCTTGGCCTCGGCGATGTACTGCGTCAGCTTGTCGGTGTTATTTATCTCGTTAGTCAGGTTGGCGGCCATGTACTCCGCGGGGAAGTTGGCCTTGAGCCAGGCGGTACGGTAGGCGACGACGGAATAGGCTGCCGCGTGGCTCTTATTGAAGCCGTAGCCCGCGAATTTCTCGAGGAGGTCGAATATCTCGTTGGCGTCGCGCTCGCCAATGCCCTGGGTCGCGGCGCAGCCCTTGATGAACAGGGCGCGCTGCTTCGCCATCTCCTCGAGCTTCTTCTTTCCCATGGCGCGCCTCAGGATATCGGCGCCGCCCAGGGTGTAGCCGGCGAGTATCTGGGTGGCCTGCATCACCTGCTCCTGATAGACTATGACCCCGTAGGTCTCCTCCAGTATCGGCTTGAGCGAGGGATGCGGGTAGCTGATGGGCTTGCGGCCGAACTTGCAGTCGACGTACTGGGGGATGTTGTCCATCGGGCCCGGCCTGTACAGGGCGTTCAGCGCTATGAGATCCTCGATGCGGCCGGGCTTGGCCTGCCTGAGGATGCCCTGCATGCCGTCGGACTCGAACTGGAACACGCTGGTGCTCCGTCCCTCGCCGAGCATCGCGAAGGTCCGCTCGTCCGTCTCGGGGATCTCCTCCTCGGCCATGACGACGCCCCTGCGCCTCATCAGGGCGAGGGTGTTCTTGATGAGGGTCAGCGTCTTGAGGCCGAGGAAGTCCATCTTGACGAGGCCGCACTCCTCGAGGAGGTCCATCGTATACTGCGTCGCCACGATGCCGGTCTTCGGGTCCTTGAACAGCGGCACGTAGTCGGTGAGCACCGTCTTGCCTATGACGATGCCCGCGGCGTGGAAGCTCGTGTGCCGGTTCTTGTTCTCGAGCTTGCGGGCCATCTCGAACAGTTCCTGGTACCGGGGGTTCTCGGATAGCTCCTTGAGCTTGGGCTCGAGCTCGAAGGCCTTGGCGAGGGTCATCTTGGGATCCTCGGGCACGAGCTTCGTGATCATGTTCGATTCTTCTATCGAGAGGTCCAGCGCCCGCGCCACGTCCTTGAGCACGGCCTTGGCCTTGAGCGTACCGAAGGTGATGATCTGGCCCACCCGGTCGTTCCCGTACTTCTCGGTGACGTAGTCTATGACCGAGCCCCGGCCCTCGTAGCAGAAGTCGACGTCGAAGTCGGGCATCGACACTCGCTCGGGGTTGAGGAAGCGCTCGAAGAGGAGGCCGTACCTGAGCGGCTCCACGTCGGTGATGCGTAGGGAGTACGCGACTATGGAGCCGGCGCCCGAGCCGCGGCCCGGCCCTACGGGTATGCCCCTGTCCTTGGCCCAGTTGATGAAGTCGGCGACGATGAGGAAGTAGCCTACGAAGTCCATGAGGATAATGGTCGCCAGCTCGTAATCCAGCCTGCGGCGCACCTCGTCGCCGTATCCCGGATAGTGCTTCTCGAGGCCGCGGTAGCTGGCCCAGATGAAGTAGCGGGTTACCGGGGCCGCGAGCCTAGCTTTCAGGGCCTCCCTGACGCCGGGGGCCAGCTCCGAGGTCGGGACCCTGCCGTACTTGGGGTTGGGCTTGCAGACGTCGTCGTCCGTCATGCCCGCTATGAACGATACGACGTTCTGGACCTCGGGGTCCGCCTGCCTGTCGTCATCGGCGGTATAGACGGAGGGTATGGCGAAGGCAGGAAGGAGCGGCCCCGGCAACGCGATGTTCAGCTCTACCATCTCGTTGACGAGGAGCGTGTTGGATACGGCCTCGGGCACTTCCTTGAAGAGGTCGGACATCTCCGCGTGGCTCTTCAGGTAGAAGTCCGGGCACGGGAAGCGCATGCGGTTCTGGTCGGAGACCTTGCGGTTAGTGCCGACGCACAGCAGCGCGTCGTGGGCGGCGGCGTCGGCCCGTTCGAGGTAGTGCACGTCGTTGGTCGCGACGAGCCCTACGCCCAGGCGCCTGGCCATGGGGATGAGCTCCCGGTTGACCCTCGCCTCCTCGTCCATCGCGTGGTCCTGGAGCTCCAGGAAGTAGTTCTCCGCCCCGAAGAGGTCGCGGTAGCGTCCCGCTATCCGCTCGGCGTCGTCGTTGCGCCCAAGGAGGATATACTGGGGCACTTCCCCGCCTATGCACGCCGTGGAGCAGATGAGGCCCTCGTGATGGCTCTCGAGGAGTTCCCAGTCTATGCGGGGCTTATAGTAGAAGCCCTCCGTGTACGATCTCGACGAGAGCATTATTAGGTTGCGGTAGCCGACCTCGTTCTTAGCCAGGAGCACCAGGTGATAGTACTTGTTGCCGCCCTCGGTGCCCGACTTATCCCTGCGGGTGGCCCCGGCGACGTAGAATTCGCTACCGACTATAGGGTTGATGCCGGCCTTCTTGCATTCCTTGTAGAATTTCAGGGCGCCGAACATATTGCCGTGATCCGTCAAGGCCAGGCCGGGCATGCCGAACTCGACGGCGCGCTTCACGAGGCTACCGACGCTGGCCGCGCCGTCGAGCAATGAGTAGTCGCTATGGACGTGGAGGTGGACGAAAGACATGGCGGGAGTATAAGCCGGGCGGCCGTAGGCGGTAAAGCCGATTCGAGCCCCGTACGGCCCCCCGGAACACGTTTTTTGTAGCGCGGAACGCGAGTAGTGGCTATCATACGGTATGCGCGAAAACGACTCAGCCGCGGCGACGTTTTCCGGCTTCATGCGGACCTACGGGGGCCTCTTCGACGGCGAACCGGATACGGACGATTTCGTCCGGGTTGCCTGGATAGGGACGCCCCTGGGCCCCATGCTCGCCGGCGCCGACTCCGCGGCCCTCAGGTTCCTCGATTTCTTCGATAGGCGGGCCATCAGCGCCCAGATAGCCGCGCTCAGGCGTACGAGCGCCAAGCCTATCGCCCCCGGAGACTGCCCGGTGATAGAGAGCCTGCGCGCCGAGCTCGCGGCCTATTTCTCGGGGACGCTACGGGCCTTCTCCACTCCCGCGCTCGCGCCGGGCACTCCGTTCCAGTCCCTCGTCTGGGAGGCCCTCCGGGGCATTCCGTACGGCGAGACGAGGAGCTACGGCGACATAGCCAGGCTCATAGGCTCGCCGGGCGCCTCGCGCGCCGTCGGGGCCGCGAACGGCATCAACCGCGTCGCCATCGTCATCCCCTGCCACCGCGTCGTCAACGGGAACGGGACGCTCGGCGGCTATGGAGGCGGCCTCGAGAGGAAGCAGGCCCTCCTACAGCTGGAACGCTCGGCTAAAGGGCCGGCCGCCGACGCCCTCTTCTGTTGACCATTGAGCCAAGCCGGGAGACAATGGCCGGTCCTTTAGCGCACTCAATCCCAGACGGCGCGTAAAACGCGATTTCAACGAGTAAAACGGCTACGTTCTCGTTAGAAGAAGGAGCAGACCGTGTACGATGTGGTAATACTTGGAGGCGGGCCCGGGGGCTACGTCGCGGCGGAACGCGCGGCGGAGCTGGGGCTCAAGACCGCGCTCGTCGAGAAGGACGCGCTCGGCGGCGTGTGCCTTAACCGCGGATGCGTTCCTACCAAGAGCCTCCTAAACGGCTCCAAGGCCTATCGCCACGCCCTCGACTCCGCGGCGATTGGGGTCTCCTGCGGCGATGTCAGGTACGACCTGGCGGCCGCCATGGCGTGGAAGGCGCAGACGGTATCCCGCCTCGTCCAGAACGTGGAGTTCCTGATGAAGAAGCGGGGAGTCGAGGTGATACGGGGAACCGGGCGCCTCGCCTCCGCCGACTCGATCGCCGTCGAGGAGACGGGCATGGACCTCCGAGGCAAGAGCCTCGTCGTCGCCTCCGGCTCCGCGCCGGCGCGCCCCCCGATACCGGGCGCCGCGGGCAACCCGCTGGTCGTAACGAGCGACGAGATACTGAATATCGGAACGCTCCCTACTAGCCTCGTCGTCATAGGCGGCGGCGTCATAGGCGTCGAATTCGCGGCCTACTTCTCCGCCCTTGGCGTAAAGGTCTCCATAATAGAGATGCTGCCCGAGATCCTCCCCTTCATGGACGCGGAGCTCGCGGCGGTATATAAGCGCACCCTCAAGGGCGTCGCCATCGCCACAGGCGCTACGGTCACGAGCATAGAGGGCGGCGCAGTACGGTACCGCAGGGGCGCGGGCGCGGAGGATGAGACCGTCTCGGGCGACCTCGTGCTACTCGCGACGGGCCGCAGGCCCGCGCTGTCGGGGCTCGGGCTCGAGGCCGCCGGCGTCGAATACAGCGCCAAGGGCATAACCGTGGACGACGCGTGCCGCACCGGCGCGCCGGGCGTATGGGCCATAGGCGACGCGACAGGACGCTCGCTCCTCGCCCACTCCGCGAGCGCCATGGGGCGCGCCGTGGCCGAGAGCCTGGCAGGAAGAGCCTCGAGCGTACCGTGGAAGGCCCTGCCCTGGGTCGTCTACGGCGACCCCGAGGCGGCCGGCGTAGGCATGACCGAGGCGGAGGCCCTGTCCGCCGGCTTCGACGTCGTCAAGTCGTCCCTGCCGGCGAGGGCCAACGGCCGCTTCTTGGCCGAGCGCGGCCTTGCTGCCCACGGCCTGTGCAAAATGGTAGCGGACCGGGCCTCGGGCCGGCTCCTGGGCGCCCATATAGTCGCGCCCTACGCTGGCGAGATGATATGGGGCATGCAATACGCTATAGCCAGGGGCGCCACCGTAGCCGAGCTCCGGTCCGCCGTCTTCCCCCACCCAACGGTATCGGAGCTGTTCCACGACGCGCTATCCGCGATGGAGCTCGCTTAGAGCGCTCTAGCCGTGGAGCGGAACGGGCAGCTCTTTCAAGACGAACGGGGTGCCGTACAGCCGCGACAGGGAGGCGCAATCGATGACCCGAGAGGCCGGCCCCGAGCCGACGAGCCGACCGGCCCTGAGGAGGGCGGCCTCGTCGGCGCAGGCCAGGGCGAAGGCCAGGTCGTGCGTCGAGAAGAGCACGCCCGCGCCCGAGGCGGCGAGCCTCCTCACGGCGGCGCCGATGCTCGCCACGTGGGCCGGGTCGAGCATGTCCGTCGGCTCGTCAAGGATGACGTAGGCGGCCTCCTGGGCGAGCGCCCTGGCTATGCGCACGAGCTGCAGCTCGCCCCCGGATATGGCGGTGATGCGCTTGCGCGCCTTGGCCCCCATGCCTACCTCGTCGAGGGCGGCCGCGGCCTTCTCCTCGTCGCGCCCCGAGGGCACCGATAGATACGGCAAGTGCGGGGCCCGCCCGAACGACACGTACTCGAGGCAGGTGAACGAGAAGGCCAGCCGCTCCGACTGCGGCAGGAAGGCCGCTCCCCCCGCACGCTCCACGCGGCCCGAGCCCGCCGCCAGCCAGCCCGCCGCTATGCCGAGCGCCGTCGACTTGCCGGAACCGTTGGGGCCTAGCAGGGCCACGGCCCGGCCCGGGGGAACCGAGAGGCTCAGGCCGGAGAGCGCGTCCGCCGGCTCCCCCTTATACCTATACGAGACGCCTATGAACTCCATGCCTACCCTCGCTCCACGCTGAGCCGCCGGCTTACGAGCAGAGCGAAGAACACGACGGTGCCGACCAGGGAGGTCGTCATGCCGAGCGGCAGCTCGCCCGAGAAGAGACCGCGCGACAGGGCGTCGCAGACGACGACGAAGGCCGCCCCTAGGATCGCGGAGCCCGGAACGGTGGGCGAGCCGTCCCCCCCGAGCGCCAGCCTGGCCAGGTGAGGCACGATGAGGCCTACCCACGCCACGACGCCGGCCATGGCGGTCACCGCGGCGACCCCCGCCGCCGCGGCCCCGAGCACTATCGCCCGCTCCAGCCTCGGCCTGGCGCCCAGGCTGGAAGCGGTCGCCTCGTCGAGGGAAAGCAGGGCGGTCCTCCAGCGGAGGGCCACGAGGATGGCGACTGAGCCGATGGCTATGGGGGCGGCGACCGAGAGGTTCCTCCAGGAGGCTCCCGATAGCCCGCCCATGAGCCAGTAGGTTATCTCCGGCAGGGTATTCAAGGGGTCGGCCCCGTATTTAATCATCGCGACCAGGGCGGAGAAGAACGCCGATACGGCCATGCCCGATAGGAGGAGCCGCAGCACCGCCCCGCCGAAGCGGATGCGCGCGGACATGGCGACCGACATGGCCAGCGCCAAGAGGGCGAAGCCGAAGGCCGACCCGAACAGCGCCAGCGACCCTCCGCCGAGGACCAGCGCCAGCGCGGCCCCGAACGATGCGCCCTGGGAAACGCCTAGGAAACCGGCGTCCACGAGGGGGTTCGCGAACACGAACTGCAGGGCCGCCCCGGACGCGCCCAGCGAGGCCCCGAGGAGGAGCGCGGCGGCTACCCGGGGGAGCCTGACGAGGAGGAGGAGGCGTAGCGCCATCGGGTCTTCCGCGAATGAGCGCGGATCGATGAAACCCGGCCTCGGGTACCGCCCGAAGAGCAAGGCCGCCGCGCAGACGGCCGCGAGGGCTATGACGGATACTGCTACCCTGGCGCCGGCGCCCCGGGCCTCGCGGCGGCCGCGGGGCTCCGAGGCCGTCACTTCTTCGTACCGCTCATCCTGGGCAGGATCTGCGCGTCGAACGCGGGCCGGTCGAAGCCGTAGAACAGCGCGAAGAAGCGCCTAGCCTCGGCCTCGGCGGAATAGCCGGCGTTGAGCCCGGGATACAGGAGGTCGGAGAGCCAGAGGAGCCCGAGCCCCCATCTGGTATCGGGCTGGTCCCAGGACAGGAAATCCTGCGGGAAACCGACGAGCCGGCCTGACTTCGCGGCGACGAGCCCCGAATACAGCGGGTCCGCCGACATGCGCGCGGCGGCGGCGGCCGAGCCCTCCTTATACGCTACGACGACCAGGACGTCGGGGTCCCACGCGGCGATCTGCTCGGGGCCTACCTTGGCCCAGCCGGAGCCCGGGTTGGATCCCTTCCAGACCGGTTCCCCTCCCGCCAGCTCCACCATCCTCGTCTGCATCCAAGCGTCGGGCGGAACCTCGAAGCCGCCTCCGGCGGCCTGGACGAGGAGGACGCGAGGCTTGCCGGCTTTCGCGCTCGCCGTTCTCGAAACGGTTTCGGCGGTCGCGACGGCGCCCTTATAGTAGCCGACGAGGGTCTCGGCCCTGGCCGGGTCGCCGAAGATGCGCCCTAGGTACGCTAGTTCCTCGTAATAATCCTCCGGAGACTCGAGCGACAGGTAGGCGGCCTTGACGCCGAGCGTCGCGAGGCCCGCGCCCAGGCTTTTCTTGAGACTGGACTTGAGGATGACGAGGTCGGGCCTGAACGAGGCGTAGACCTCTACCCCGGCCTGCCTGTCGAAGGAAGGCAAGCCCGAGAAGCCGGGGCTAACCGTCTCCAGGAATACGCCGAGCCCCTGGTCGGTCCCGCCTATGGCTACGACCGAGCGCCTCGCCGAGGGGAACGCGTACACGGCGTCGGCGACCAGCGTTACGGCCTTTCCTCCCATCACGACCCTCTCGGGCGATTGAGCGCCCGCGACCGAAAGAGCCGCGAAGAGCGCGGCTAGGAGCGTTGATATGCGTGTCTTCATGGGGCGAGTGTATCACGGCTTCCCCATACGCTCAAGCTCATTCAGTGAGTATTGCCAACGGAACGCCGCGACACCGCCTCGAGCGACGCGGCGTACGCGTCGGGCGTGTCCACGTCCTCGAAGATGCCGTCGTCGTCCGCCTCCACGCTCGACCAGGCCCGCTCTAACAGGAAATCGCGAAGCCGGGATCCCGGGTCCAGGCCCTCCATATCGGGCATGAAAGCCGCGGGGACCCAAACCGGATGCCCGAGGGCGCCGTTCCGGGAGGCGAACACCGCTCGGGGCGCGTCGCCCTCTTCGTCGCCGTCCTTACGTCGCCGGACGGCCCCGTAGACCGCGGCGAACGCCGCTTCGGGGATTCCGGGCATGTCGGCCGGAGCCACGAAGAAACCCTCGAACCCGCCCTCCGCGAGGCTCAGCTCGGCGACGCGACGCGCGCCGGCGCGGACGGAGCCGAGCATACCCCGTTCCCAATCGCGATTGAGCACGAATTCGAGGCGAGCCCTATCCGCGAAGGCGGCCTCTAGCTCGGGAGCCCGATAGCCGGCGACGAGCACGGGGACGAGGCCCGCCGCGACGACCGTCTCGACGACGGCGCCGCAGACCGTAGTCGTCCCCCAGGGCAAGAGCGGCTTCCACGCGTTCATCCTCGAGGAACGGCCCGCGGCGGGGATTACGCAGTAGCGCCTGGGGTTTCCGTTAATCGCTGGTTCCATGCCTTAAGTATGCGCTAGGGCGGCGCGGCCAAGCAAGCCGCGCGGCCAGAAGCGCTATAATCGATTACACGCGTCCTCGACCCTTCATAATAGCCGGTAATCTGGGTATACTATCCGTAGATACCGTGGACATAAAGGAGCGAGCGTGGCGACGACGCTTTCGACGATCGAATCATATATGGTAGCCGAAGGCCTCAAATACTCCCAGCACGACGATTACCTGCGCACGAGCTTCGCGACCGACCTGTACAAGGATCAGGACGGCGACTCGAGCGTCTTCATAATCGCGCGCGTCGAGGAGGACGGCGAGTACTTCAAGCTGATGGCCCCGAACCTCTACCACTACCCCCCGGACGGCCCCAATACCTCGGAGGTATTCCGGATACTGCTCGGCGTCTGCTGGCGATCCAAGCTCATCAAGTACGAGTACGACGAGCGGGACGGAGAGATCCGGGCCATAGTCGAATTCCCCCTGGAGGACGCTCCCCTCAGCTCGAAGCAGTTCCTACGCTGCCTGAACGGCCTCGTGCAGATAATCGACGAGTACCACGAGGCCATCGCCCTGGCCATCGGCGGCTCGGAGGCCTCCCTGGACGAGGCCGAGGAGACCGCCGACAATATACGCAGGGCCGACCGCATCATGAGGGCGGCCGGCATAGATAAGGCGAGAGCCTCCGCCGATCCCGGCGGGGCGATACGATTCGAGGAGTGAGCATGTCGAGATACGACAAGTATTCCGAGAGCGCGCTCGACGTCCTCGTCAAGACCCAGGACATAGCGCTGCGCGGCGCGGTGGGAGAGACCGGGTACAGGGACCTGGCGGAAGCCCTGATGCTGTTCGACCTGCCCGACATCATCGCGATAGCCAAGAGCAATAACGCCGTCGTCGACGTGGAGCTCATAAAGTCCCTGAACGAGCGCATCCAGTCGAGCGCCCCTAGGGAAGTGGACGGCCCGATCAAGATCTCGGGCGAGTTCCGGTCGATACTCGACAAGGCGGAGGCCCTCGCCGGCGACGCCAAGGTCGAGCCCTCGCACCTGATACGCGCGGCGTGGCCGACCATCAAGGACGAGCTAGCGCATTTCTTCCGCCTGGAGGCCGCTCCGTCCCTGGCCATCCCCGCCGACGAGATAGACCTGCCCGAGATAGGCCCGCGCGCGAAGCCGAGCGAGGCCGTGGCCGCCCTGCTGCGCTTCGGGGACGAGCTGACCGCGGCGGACGCGGACTTCCCGGTATTCGGCAGGGAAGCGGAGCTCGACGCCCTGACTTCGGTGCTCCTCAAATTCTGGAAGCCCAATCCCCTCATAATAGGCGAGTCAGGCGTAGGCAAGACGGCCCTGGTGCAGGGCCTGGCCATGCGTATAAAGTCGGGAGCCGTGCCCGAGAGGCTACGCTCGGCCCGCGTCTTCGAGGTACGCGTCTCCGAGCTGCTCTCGGGGACCGCCATGCACGGGGCCCTCGAGGAGAACGTGAGCCAGCTCATCGAGGCGGCGGAGAGCCTGCCGGAGGCGTACCTCTTCATAGACGAGATACACCAGATCGTCCCGGGCTTCGCCAACAACCCCATATCCGAGGTCCTGAAGCCCGCGCTCTCGTCTGGCAGGATACGCTGCATAGGCGCCACCACCAGCGCCGACTATACGCGCTACCTGGAGAAGGACTCGGCGCTTCTACGGCGCTTCCAGACTATCCTCGTGAAGGAACCCGACGAGGACGCCCTGGGACGCATCGTCTCCGGCGTCGTACCGAGGCTGGAGCGCCATTACGGCATTAGCATCCCGGAACCCGTGAGGGCCCGCGCCCTCGAGGTCGCGAGACGCTACCTCCCGATGAAGCGCTTCCCGGACAAGGCGCTCGACGTGCTCGACAGGGCCGCCTCGAAGGCGGTGTTCGCGGGAGAGCCTTCCCTCGACGAGCGCCGGCTCCTCGACGCCGTCAAGGACATCGCGAACGTCGTAGTCGAGCCCGGGCTCGACGAGGCCAGCGGCCTGGCGGGACTCGAGGCGGCGATAGCGAAGGACGTGCTCAGGCAGGACGAGGCTATAGGCGCGGTGGCCCAGGCGGTCAGGGTCGCGAAGATGCGCCTCGACCCGCGCAGGAACCGCCCCAACGGGGCCTTCCTCCTGACCGGCCCCACGGGCGTCGGGAAGACCGCGTTCGCCGAGAGCCTGGCCAAGGCCCTGTCCGGCCGCGACGACGCGCTGTTCCGCATAGACATGAGCGAATTCTCCGACGGCCATACGGCGGCTCGCCTGCTCGGGGCGCCTCCAGGCTACATAGGCTACGACGACGCCCCTCTCCTGTCCCGCGCCGTGGACGCCTGCGCCGGCGGCGTGCTGCTCCTCGACGAGTTCGAGAAGGCCCACCCGCAGGTCCACAGGATATTCCTCCAGATACTGGACGCGGGCCGCGCCACCGACGCGACCGGCCGCACGCTGTCATTCTCCTCGCTCACCATCATAGCCACGTGCAACGTGGGCGGCGACTCGGGCCCGGCCCTCGGCTTCTTATCGGGGTCGGAGGCGGAGGCCCTCGCTGCCTCGGGCAAGGCCCCGATGACGGCCCTGCGCAAGGCCTTCCCCGTGGAGCTCCTGAACCGCTTCGACGCGATAGTGCCGTTCAGGGCCCTCGACAGGGGCGACGCCAGGGCGATCCTCTCGAGCGTCATACTCCGGGATGCCAACGCCAACCTTAAGCGGGAGTACGGTATCGAGCTTGCCTTCTCCGAAGAGGCCCTCGACCTCGTGCTCGCCTCGGGCTATTCGGTGGAATTCGGCGTCAGGGACCTGCAGAGAGCCTTCAGGCGGCTCGTCTCCGTGCCGCTCGCGTCGATGGTAGCCAAGGTCGCCGGTTCCGGGAGCCTCCTCGTAGGCGCGGCCGGCGACGCGCTCCTATTCGGCGCCCAGGAACAAATCGCGGAATAGGCTTGATTCTCGCGGGCCTTCCCGCAACACTGTATAGGAGCGAGAGGCGATGCGGAGGGAGTCCCGATGGCGAAGCACGTGATTGACGAGATAGACGGATTCTACAGGATCATAGAGCTCAAGCCGTTCAGGCGCACGCAGGGGGTGTCCTTCGACATCCTGCCTATGGAATTCCTGCCGCGCGTCGACGGCATAGATAGAGTGCTGCACACCCGCTTCGCGATATCGCCGGGCGGGGTCGGCGACGTCGAGCGCCCCTGGTACATGCACCCCTACCAGGAGGACAACCTGCTGGTGCTCCACGGCTCCAGGAGCGTCGACATCTTCACGATGAAGCATAAGCGCATGGAGTCGTTCATTGTCGAGCCGGAGCGCATAATACATAACGGCGAGGTCGTCTTCGACGGACCGGCGATGCTCGTGTGGCCCTGCGGGGTATTCCATCGCATCACGACGGGCGAGGAAGGCTCAGCCTCGCTCAACTTCGCCGTCAGGCTAGAGGGCTTCGACATAAGGACGAATTTCAACGTCTACGACCTGGACATGGCCAGGTCCAAGACGACGCTGCTCAGGGCGGGGCACCTCGACCAGAGCCCCAGCTGAGCCCTAGCCGATCGCCTGCCTAGAGGATCGACCAGAGCGCGGCGACCGACGCCGCGAGCGCCGCTATGGCGACCAGCCATATCCATACGGGCAGGGGGGCGGCAGGCCCCGCTCGGCCGGCGGAGCGATACGGCGAGGCCGGTTCCTGGCCGCCCGGAGGCAGGCTGTAGCCGCAAACCGGGCATCCCGAGGCGAACTTAGCGGCGGACCCGGAGAAATCGCATCTGGGACAACGGACGGCGGAGAAGAAGCGTCCGCATTCAGGGCAGGCCCGCTCGTCCCGTCCGACCTCCGCGCCGCAATGCTCGCAGAAGAAGCGGGGGCCCTTACCCGGCCTCAGGCGGTTTCCCTCGCGGGAGCGGCCTTCGGGGCGGTCGCAGTAGCGGACTTCTCTCCCGAGGGCTTATCGCCGGCGGACTTCTCGCCGGCGGACTTCTCGCCGGCGGACTTATCGCCGGAAGGCTTATCCCCGGAGGAAGACCCGCCCGAATTGGACGCATCGCCCGAGTTCGACTTCGCGGCCGCCGGGGCGGCGGAGTTCTTACCTCGCGAATCGTTTACGTAGAACCCGGTTCCCTTGAATATGACTCCGGAACCGCCGAATATTATCCTGCGGACCGGCTTGCCGCATTCGGGACAATCCTTGACCGGATCGTCGGACATATTCTGCACTCTCTCGAAGGAATACCCGCACGTTCTGCACTCGTACTCGTACGTCGGCATTGAAAACCTCGTAAATCAGTCGATGTTGGATGTGGCTATAACATACCGATAAAGGAGGGTTCGAGTAAAGACTATCTCTCTCCTTGCCTTTATCGCGCGTTAATGGCATTATACCCGTGAGAGCTACCCGGCTGGGCCGGTCCATCGCCGCTACGAGTCGTAGCCGCCGCCTAAGAGGATAGCTATCGCGACGCATGGAGGCGTTCGTTAAAAATGATGCGAAACACCCGATACCCCGTAGGACGCTGAGGGGAGTATCCCCGGACTCCTTCGTCCACCTAGCCCTCCCCTCCGCCATTCCGAATAGTCCATCACGAAGCATGACGCGAACAGCGGCGCCGAAGGCGCGCTATAGCGCGTCGAATGCGCAGGAAGGCCCGTGCCCCTTTGGCAGGGCCGGACCGAGCGGCCGTAGCCGCGGCTTAATGAGCCGCGCTCCCCGGCGCCCGGTCCGTTAACGGAACGGAACATCGTATGTACGTACTCTTCGAGCAACGCGAACAGGGCAAGCAAGGCTCGTCGTTCATCGACGGGGCCTGGGACCGGTTCTACCGCGACCTCGACCGCATCCTCTCGCCGGGCGCCGTATCGCCGGGCGAGCCATCGGCCCCCGGCGGCGCCGCGGCGCTCGGCGAGCCGGCGGACGAGGCCGACGCCGAGTCAGGCGACGATACGGTCGTCGAATTCGGCGCGGCCTAGCGCCCGTCGCCCCCTACTTGCCGGCTAGCCCCCCGAGGTATTCCTCGATGAATTCCTTGGGGGTCAGCTCCTTGTCCAGGATGCGGTGCACGCCGCGGCAGATCGGCATGTCGAGCCGCTTCTGGTCAGCGAGGGCGCGCACGAAGCCGCTCGCCGGGGCGCCCTCGGGAAGGTACCCGAGCAGGTGTATCCTGCGAATCAAGTCGGCCGCGTCCTTGAACGGCGCGAGCGCGTCCTTCTCCACAATATCGCGGCCGAAGCGGCGGTTGCGCCCGTGCACGGAGCGGCAGGTCACGTCGAGGTCGCCCACGCCGGCTATGGACGTAAACGTCTCCGGGTGCGTCGCCCCGAGCGCCTGTCCGAAGGCCTGTATCTCGTTCAGCCCCGCCGCCAGCAGCATGGACTCGGTATTGTCCCCGAAATGGTTCGACTCCGCCTTGAGCGCGTCGAGCATGCCGAAGGCTATGGCGACGACGTTCTTAACCGCGCCGCACACCTGCACCCCGACGACGTCGAGGGACGGGAACACGAGGAGCCGCCGGCTCTGGAGCAGCTCCCTCACCCGTATGGCGTTCCTGCCGTTGGAGCTGGCGGCCGCGAGCCCGGTCACGAGGCCGCGCGACACCTCCTCCGCGTGGCTCGGGCCCGAGACGTAGACGAGGTTACCGCGGTAGAAGCCGGGCAGGTAGTCCTCCAGCGTCTCGACGATGAGCCGGGGCCCCCTGTCCGTCTCGATGAAGCCCTTGGTGAGCACCGTTATGAGCGGCCGCCCCTCCATGATATCGGGCGACGTCAGGACGCGCTTGACGGCCGCCAGGAGGAACGGAGACGGTACGCCGAGGAAGATGGCCTCCATGCCGTTAGCCGCGTCGAGGGGCTCCCCGCTAGCCCTTAGGTTATGCGGCAAGGCTACGCCGGGAAGGAAGGCCGAGTTCTCGTGCCTCTCGTTGATGGACGCGACTATCTCCGGCTCGCGGGCCCACATGGTGACGTCGTGGCCGTTCTCGGCGAGCGCCTTGGCGACGGCCGTACCCCACGCGCCGGCTCCGAGCACGCCCACCTTCCTGCCCTTGGCCTTCCGGCCCGAGCGGGCCGACGGTAGCCGGATCTTCTTAGCTAGTTCCATTCGCCCTACCTTCCATTTAACGGATCAGACACGATCCCGCGTTTCGTCATAGCGACCAGATAGTACCCAAAGACGGCGATATTGGCAACGCGCCAGGGAATGCGCCAGGGAATGCGCAGGAGAACGCGCAGGAGAACGCGCCGTCGCGACTAGCCGAGGGACGCGCCCGTCCAGTACCTTACACGGAGATGAACATAGAATTCCATTATTACGCCGTCTACGCCCTCGCCCTCGAGGCCGGGTTCGACGAGCGGACGGCATTCCTGATGGCTCAGTCGTCCCAGGAGGTCGACGCCTCCACCTCGCCGCTGTCCTTCGAGGCGCCGAGGAGCCGCGTCGACGTAGCCGTCACGCAGAACTACCTATTCTGGGACGACTCGGTGAGGAGGGATATCTACCTCCCCTTCCATTTCGTGCCAGGCGACCCTGACGCCGCCGCCGCCGCCAGGGCCGACGGCGAGCGCAATCCCTACCTCGTCACGCCCAACTCGGATGCCGTCAAGAGCCTGCTCGTCGCGGCGTTCAAGGACAAGGACCCCTACCTGATGGGCGTCGCGGCCCACGCCTTCGCCGACAGCTGGGCCCACCAGAATTTCTGCGGCCTCCTCGATCCCTCAAACGCCCTCGGCTCCCAGTCCGCCGCCTCGGGGCTACCGCCCGCCGGCCACCTGCAGGCCCTGCGGTCCCCCGACGAGCCCGATGCCCGCTGGGACGACCCGAGGCTCGCTCCGGACAGGAGGACGGTCGTCAACGCCGAGAGGTTCGCGGCGGCGGCCAAGAAGCTATTCAGGTACATGAGGGTGTATCTCGGCCGCTCGTTCAATGACGACGAGCTCGTCGTCGCGAGGCTCGAGGCGATCTGGGCCAAGGGCTCCAAGGACGAGAGGCTGTCAGATTACGTGATCTGCTGGAACATCCGTCCGTACGAGCCTCGCCTCTGGCGCAGGGAAGCGGGGGCTCCGGAGGACCGGTCCCCGTTCGCGGGGATCCGCCACTACGACAAGGTAGCGTGGGCCAAGGGCCAGCTCTCGGGACTGGCCGGCATCCCGGTCTCGAGGCCCGTGCAGGCATCCTCCTCGTTCTACGGCACCGACCTGTACCGATGGCACGAGGCGGCGCTCGAGCACAGGAAGCGCGCCCTCGCGATCATGGAGAGGAACGGCCTCTCGTGACCACTCCAGACGCCGCCCCCGGGAACCGTCGCCGGGCCTCGATAATCGCTACCGTCGCCATCGGCGTGGCCGGCCTCCTCGCGACCGCGTGCGCCACCGTGGTAAGCGCTCCGGCGTCCCTCGAGGCGGAGCGCTTCCTCCCGCCGGGAGCCCTGGCCTACGCTCGGCTGGACAAGGCGACGCTATCCGCGGCCCTCGCCCGCCTGCCCGACGCCGCTGGCGCGGCCGCGGTGGCGGACAGGACCGACTCGATGACGGTCGCCTTCGTCAGGCCGGGCGCGTCCTCCAAGGGCGGCCTCGTCGCCGTGGCCGAGGGACGCTACCCGGCGGGAGCCGCCTCCCTCAAGCTGTCTACAGATCCCGCTTGGCGCAGGAACGGCTCCGCGTGGGAGAGGAAGGACGGATCGCTCAGGCTGGCGTTCGCGCAAGGCGGCCGCGTCCTCGTCGGAACGGCTCCCATCGACGGGCTGCTAGCCGCGGCCGAGTCGCCTCATCCCTACCCCATACCCGAGCGCTGGGGAAGCGAGTGGTCCTCGGCCGTCGCCGTGTACCTGCCCGATCCCATGGCCTTGCTGAGGGAGCGCCTGCCGCTCGGCGACGGCGCCGTGCCCATGGTCGCCATGTTCCTATCGGGGCGCCCGCTAGCCGGGGGCGGATACAGCGCCTCGCTATCGTTCGAGTTCGAGACCGATAGGGCGGCCGTGGTGTTCGCGCCCCTGTGCAGGCTATTCTTCTACGCCGCGGCGACCGCCCTATGGCCCGAGCGTTCCGCCACCGTCCTGGACGAGGCAGCCTGGAAGACCGAGGGCCGCGTTGTACGGGCGACGGGACTACCGCTCGAGGCCGACTCCTTCGCGGCCTTCGTAGGCATGGCCGGGCTCTGAGCCTTCGGGTTCGAGGCTCCGAGCCTCGGGCCTCGGGCCTCGGGCGCGTAGGCCGACGCGAGGCGCCAGGCTCCAGGCGGCTACGGCCGCCTAGTCCGCCGCCAGGCCCACGAACTCCGCCACGGCGTCCGCGAACTCCGCCGATATCGGATAGTCAGGATTGCTGAACGCGTCCAGGTTCTCGTCGACGTCCTGCGAGACGTCCTTGAGCACGTGGTTCATGCGCCTGGGCATCACGGTGACCGCGTCAGGCTTGGCCCTGGACAGGGCCATCATGTCGGCGAGCGTCGCGTGCATATCCATGTTGCCCTGCGCGATGAGGCAGGCCCCGCCGTACGTGCCTAGCTCGGTCTCGATGTCGCGCCTGAACGCCTCGATCAGGTAAGGCTGGAAGCTAGGGCGGAATGCCGCCGCGTAGAATTCGGAGAGCGTTTCGACGCGCCGGCCCTCGAGCAGGGCCGCGACGATGGCCTCGCCCTCCGCGCGCGCCTCCTCGGGGGCTCCGGCCACGGCCTTGCGGAAGGAGTCCAGGGATCCGTCGGCCGAGGCGCAGGCTACGAGGAGCCCGGACGCCGGCGCGCCGGAGTCCTCCATTGCGTTGGCCGCCGCGGCGGCGACGAGGGCGCCGTCGTTGAGGCCGAGCAGCCAGGTTCCCGAGAAGCGGCCCGTCGCGGCGAGCGCCTCCGCGGCCGCCTCGAGGTCCCTTATCCACGCCTCGAGGCTCAGGTCCTCCTCGCGGCCGACGAGCCACGTGGCCGCCCCGGAGCCTCGCTTGTCGTAGCGGTAGCTCGCGACGCCGCGAGACAGCAGGGCGTCGGCCAGCTGCCTGAGCGCGTCGTTCCTGCCGGGGACGTTATAGTTGTTGCCGTCGCGATCGGCGGCGCCGAGCCCGGCGTGCAGTATGACGAGCGGCGGCCTCGGGGCCTCCGGGGCCGTGGAAGCCGCCGGGGCCGAGGAGGCCTCCGGGACGAGAAGGGTGCCGGCCAGCCGCGCGCCGTCGGGCGCCTCGAACGAGAAGGCCCAGGCCGAGTCGTCGCGGCTCGTCGACCTGCGCAGCGAGACCGCGCCGCCCGAGGCCGTTTCGCCCGAGCCCTGCCTGAACGCCCCCGAGGCGGCGTCTCCCGATAGCGCGGCGGAAATCGTCAGGGTCCCCGAGCCGAAGGCGAAGGACAGGCGGGCGGAATCGCCCGAGACCGACGCGGACGACGAGGGGTAACCGAAGAGCTCCGCGCTAGGGAGGTCCAGGAGGGCTCCTCCCTCGACTATGGCCAGCGAGAGCGGCAGCGTTCCGTCGGACAGCTCCATGGAGCCGTCCCAGCGGCCGAGCCAGGGGGACGTGCCGGCCCGGCCTTGTTGTCCGAAAGCAAGCGCGCAGAGCGCCGCGCCGAGGGTAAAGAGGGCTACTAATCGTTTCATCGGCCGAGAGTATAGCAGGCCCGTACGGCCCCGGCCTAGGCGTAGCCTATGGCGACGGCGACCATCAGGAGGGCCATCGTCAAGGCCAGCGTGGCGGCCTGGAGCTTCCACGTCTTCTTGAGCCATTGCCCCCACGACATGCCCGCGAGGCCCAGGGATATGAGGAGGACCGCGTTGGTCGGGTAGAGCATGTTGGAGAACCCGTCGCCGAACGCGAACGCCTGCACCGCTATCTGCCTGGAGAGCCCCGATAGGTCCGCTAGCGGGGCCAGCACCGGCATGAGGAGGAAGGCCTTGGCGCTGGCGCTGCCTATGAAGAAATTCATGCCGAGGACGACGGCGTACATGAGGCCGGCCGCGCCGTACTTCGACGCGTCCGACAGGAGGCCGCTCGCGGCGTAGAGCACCGTGTCCATGATGCCGCCGGACACGACGATGCGCTTTACGCTGAGCGCCATCAGGATGAGGAGGCCCGCGGGCAGGACGCCGAGGGCCCCGGACGCGAACGAGCGCGCGGCCTTGGCGGGCCTAAGGCCGGCCGACAGGCCCGCCCCGACGCCTATGACCAAGAAGCCCAGGGCTATCACGGGCAGGATCAGGTCGGAGCCTATCCTCGTTATGGACGACGCGGCCACGAGCGCGGCGAGCGCGAGGCTGGACCAGCCGAAGAAGCGGACCCCGCGGGCCACGCTCGCGGCCTCGGCCCGCGGAACCTGCCCCGCGGGAACGCGGTCCCCCGCATTCGCGGGGGGCGCCGAGGCGAAGCCGCTTTCGGCAGCGCCGGCCGAGGCGAAGCCTGACAGGCCTTTCGTCGACCCTAGGCCTTTCTTCTCGAGCCTTCGTACGTACGAAGCCATGAACGAGAAATAGAGCGCGTATACGAGGACGAACGCGACTACCCTGAAACCGGAGCCGGACAGCACGGGGATGCCGGCGAGGCGCTGGGCCGTGCCAATGCTGAACGGGTTGGCGATGGCGGCTGAGAAGCCGAACCCGACCGCCAGGATGCTCATGCCGAGGCCGGCGAAGACGTCCCAGCCGAACGACAGCGACAGGCCTATGGCGAGCGGCACGAGCGGCACGACCTCCTCGAAGACGCCCATGAAGCTGCCTATGGCCATGAAGAAGAGGCAGAGCACCGCCAGGAGGGCCATGCGCCTGGACTTGAAGCGATCCGCCAGGGAGCGGACGCTCGCCTCGAGGACGCCCGCCTCCTTTAAGAGGGCGAAGGCGCCGCCTACGACCGCTATGAAGGCGATGATGACGATGGCCAGCGCGGCGTCCTCCGAGGCGAGAACCTCGAGGGGCGCCGTCGCCCAGCGCCAGGCCGGGTACTCGGGCCTGGCCGCGGGCGCGTAGCTGTCAGGCACGACGACGAGGCCGCCGTCGGGGCCCGGCACGCGGTCATAGGAGCCGGAGGGGACGACGAGCGTCAGCGCCCCCGCGACCAGCATCAGGGCGGCGAGCACGGCGAGCGACGCGAGAAAGGAGCGCGCCGACATGGCCCCCGGCTCCGCCTTTTTCTCCGCGGGATCTCGTTCGATGTCATGAGCCATGGTGTATCCTCCGGCTCGAGGATAAACCTGGGCGCCGCCTACGGCAAGCTAAAAGTCGCCGTAGCCTTAGGCCGCCTAAGGCCGCTTGTCGAGGACGGCGAGCCTCGAACAGGCCGCGGCCTTGAGCGGGAGGCCGACGCAGAGGGAGAATAGCGCGGCGATCGCGAGCGAGACCAAGGCGAGCGCCATCGTCGGCCCGTAACGCATCCTGTCCCCCAGGCCCTGCAGGAAATACGCCGCGCCCGTCAGGAAGGCTATGCCGCCCGAGGCCATGGACGAGGCCGCTAGGTAGCGGAACGAAGCCTTCGCGTAGCGCAGCCCGGCTACGGAAGCCGAGCCGTAGTCGCCCTGGCGCAGGGCGCCTAGGGAGACGGCTATCCCGCTCGGGCCCGGGCCCGCGAGGGCGTTCCCCAGGGGAAAGAACAGCATCATGATGACGGACGGCGGGTTAAGTAGCGGGAAGAGGCGTCCGCCCCAGAACGCGACGTAGATCACCGACACCGCGGCCAGGGCGAGCCCCGCGCCCAGGAGGAACCTGAGCCGAGACCTCGTCGCCGAGCCGTCGCCGGCCTTTCCGGCCGCCGCAGACGGAGCCTCGAATGCCGCGGCCAAGGCCTTCCGACTTATCGAATGCCTCAGCGGCGCGTAGAGGCAGGCCGCGACGACGGCGCCGATGACGGCCGGCGACAGGCTATACCCGAGGTGAGCGCCTATGGCGGAGGGATCCTCGAGGTCGTACATCGTCATGATCTGGATGAGGAGGAAGCCGAGGGCGGCGGCCGCGGCGGTCGCCCTGGAAAGCAGGACGAACGCCGCGTCGGCTGCGCCTGCCTCGGCCTCGTCGAGCGAGCGGAGACGACTCGAGCAGGCCGACCTGAACGCGCCTAGCGTACCGGCCGCGCCGAACGCGGCGAGCGCCGCTCCGAGGGGCGCGATAACGACGAAAGCCGCGGCTGCCGCGGTCGGGAGCGGGGCTACGGTCCCTCCCGACGTATAGATCGCGGCAACGAGCGCGGCCGTAGACACGAGGGCGCCCAGTATCAATCTCAGTATCATCTCGATGCTCCTTTCTCACGGGGGGGATTTAATGAATCCCTAATAACTTCAAGGGCCGACGGCAATCCGGTCATCCCGATCCGGCTATCGATACTGGCGATGAGCCCGCCGGGAGAATCGCTCCATCTGGGCCGTCCTCCGGGAGCTGCCGCGATGGCGAGCATAGCCGCCATCGCGGCCGCGGCCAGGACGAAGGTGACCGCGGGCCTGTCCAAGCGCGAGGGCCTGTCCCGAAGCGAGGGCCTGTCCGGAAGCGAGGGCCTTAGCCTCCCGGCGCCCGCGGCGGCCCTCGGGAGGCGGCCCCCGGGGATGGATGCGGTCCTCCCGGCCCGAGCGCGGCCTTCGGCCTCGGCTATCCGCCGCGCGTAGTACGCGCGGAGCAGGGACTCGGAGCGTTCCTCGTCGGTCATCCGAACTCCTTCCTGTATCGCGCGGCCAGGGACCGCTTGAGGCCGGCCATCCTCCACTTCACCGTGCCGAGGGGCAGCCCGACGAGCGCCGCTATCCGGGAGTAGCTGTAATCCTCCGCCGCGCGGAGGTACAGCATCTCGCGGTCGCGGTCGGAGAGGCCCGCGAGGAACGCGGCGACGAAGGCGTCCCGTTCCGCCTCGAGGAGGCGCTCCTCCGGCCCGGGATACGGCGACGTAGGTTCTACGCCGCCGGCGTCGGCGGAGACGGCGGCCGTCGGGCGGCGCCTGCGATAGCGGAGCGCGTCTATGGCGGCGTTCCTGGCAATCCTATAGAGCCAGGCTCGGGCGTCGGGCTCGAGCTCGGCGCCGCGACGCCATAGGACTAGGCTAACGTCCTGCAAGATCTCCTCGACGTCCTCGGCGCCGAGTCCCGCGAACGATCCGAGATACGCCTCGAGCCGCGGCCGCGCGTCTTCCCATAGCGCCTCGTGAGCCGCGGAGAGCCCATGATTTTGCGCGCCCGAGACGATTGCCTGTTCCTCCGATATCATCATTGCCGTATACTACGACGCATAGGCCGATTCGGTTGGATAAAAAACACTCGCGGCGGGGGATCCCGCCTCAACCGCATCGGGCGACTGAGCGTCGCGGGAGTGGAAACGGATGATATTCGCGTATATCGCGCTCGGGGCGCTGGCCGCCCTCCTCGCCCTCATGGCGGCCCGCGCCGCGTCGACCCGTAAGGCGCCGCCGCCAGGGACGCTCGATCCGGCCCGCCTCCAGGCCTTCGCGGGCGTCGAGGACAAGCTGTCAGCGCTTATACGCGTGCCGACCGTCTCGCGCTTCGATCCGTCGGAAGAGGATGGAGAGGCGTTCGAGCGCTTGCGGCGGGAGACGCTGAGGCTCTTCCCCCTGGTCGGCGAGAGACTCCTGAAGCCCGACGTAGGCGATCGCGCGATGTTATTCGAATGGCCGGGCAGCGACGCGTCGCTGGCGCCCGTGATCCTGACGGCCCATTTCGACGTGGTCCCTCCGGGCGACGAGAGCCTCTGGCGACGCTCCCCGTTCTCGGGGGCCGTCGTGGACGGCTACGTGCACGGGCGCGGCGCCCAGGACGTGAAGATCATGATGGCCTGCGCCCTGGAGGCGACCGAGAGGCTCCTATCCGACGGGTTCGTGCCTAAGCGCACAGTCTACCTGGCCTTCGGGGGCGACGAGGAGACGGGCGGCGTCCGCGGCGCGGCCAGCATAGCGGCCCTGCTCGCGGAACGCGGCGTCAAGGCGTCGTTCCTGCTCGACGAGGGCGGCTTCGTCGCGAGCGGGATGCTCTCCTTCGCCGACCGCCCGCTCGCCTTGGTCGGGGTCGCGGAGAAAGGCTACGTCGACGTCGCCATCGGCGCCAAGGGAAAGGGCGGGCACGCCTCCATGCCGCCCAGGCACACGGCCGCGGGACTCGTGGCGAAGGCCGTCGCCATGTCGGAGTCAAACCCCTTCCCGGCCAGGATAACCGCGACGCTCGCCCGCTTCCTTTCGGACCTGTCGCCGTACGCGCCGTTCGGGTACCGGCTCCTCTTCAGGAACCTCTTCGTCACCGGGCCCCTCGTGAAGCTGGCGTTCTCCGCGTCTCCGACGACCAACGCCCTCGTCCGCACCACGACGGCCGCCACGATGCTGTCGGGCTCGGACAAGGAGAACGTGCTTCCCGACAAGGCGCGGGCCATACTCAACGTCAGGGTCCTGCCCGGCAGCGACGTGGCCTCCGCTATGGCCAGGCTTGACGCCATAGCATCCAAGGCCGGGGCCACGGCGGAGTTCGCCCATCACGGCCACGCCGTGGAGCCTCTCCCCGAGTCCCCGGTGGACCACGAGGGCTATCGCGCCTTAGAGGCCTGCATCCGAGAGGTGTTCCCCGAGGCCGGGACCGTGCCCTTCATGTTCACAGCCGGCACCGACACGAAGCACTACGTCGGCCTGGTAGAGGCCATGTACCGGTTCGAGCCTATCATGCAGTCGCCCGAGGACCTCGCGGGGGTGCACGGAGCCGATGAGCGCGTGTCGGTAGAGAACGTCAGGCGCTGCTGCATGTTCTACGAGACGCTCATCCGTGGGCTGTGAGGCGCGGACCAGGGCTGCGTCGTCGTCCGAATAGACGATAAGCGCCTAGGGACCTATCTCGAGGACCGCCGGGAAGGAGCTATCCTCGGGGCGCTCCGCGTACCGCTCGAAGAAGGAGACTCGCTCGGCGAAGACGGAGGCGAAGGCGCAAGGATCCGCCATGCCTCCGGGCGCGCGAATGAAGAGCGTGAATCCCTGCGCCTGGAGCGCCCACACGACCGAGCCGTCGGGCTCCGGCGGCGAGGCCCAGGCGGCGTAGCCGGCCGGCCGCTTCTCGCACGGCGCCGCCGACCAGGCCGGCGGCACGGGCACGGGTTCCCGCGTGTACCAGACCGATACCGCGAGGGCGGCGCCGCCGGACTTGGCAGGCAGGTACGAGTACTCGCCGGCCAGGGCCGGAAGCGCGTTCCTTCCTAGCCCGGGCAGGCCCTTGACCGCCCGCGCCCCCTGCACGAGCAGGGCCCTGCCAGGCCTGAGGCTCTCGAGCGGCGCCACCGTTCCCGGGGCGCTCGTCGCGCCCCCGGCGGCCCCGACCATAGCGGCCCCGGCCCCGGCGGGCGATCCGGTGACCGAGGGCGACCCCGGGAGCGAAGGCGACCCTGCGGTTTCCACGGGGCCGCACGAGACTACGGCCATATAGATGGCCGCGGCGCATCCCAAGGAAACCGCCCGGCGCCTCATTCCACCGTCACGCTCTTGGCCAGGTTGCGCGGCTGGTCTACGTCGCATCCGCGCTCGAGGGCGCAGAAGTACGAGAAGAACTGCAGGGGCGGCACCATAACGAACGGCTGGAACCTCGTCTCGACTGCGGGCACGGGGATGAATTCGTCCGCTATCGCCGCGACGTCCTCGTCGCCTTCCTCCGCCAGGGCGATGATAGGCCCGCCTCGCGCCTTAATCTCCCTCATGTTGGATATCGTCTTCTCCCTGAGGTGGTCGTTAGGTACGAGGAACACGCTGGGCGTTTCGGGGCTGACGAGGGCGATCGGCCCGTGCTTTATCTCGCCGGAGGCGTAGCCTTCGGCGTGTATGTACGAAATCTCCTTGAGCTTGAGGGCGCCCTCGAGCGCTATGGGATAGAGGAGCCCCCTGCCGAGGAACAGGAAGTCGCGGTGATGCGCGTAGCGCTTGGCTATAGCCTGAATCCTGTCGCGGAGGAGGAGCGATCGGCCCACCGCCTCGGGAACCGCCTTCAGCTCCTTTAAGAAGCGGTCGCCCTCGTGGTGGGACATGTCGTGGAGCCTGGCCAGGGACAGGGTCAGGAGGTAGAAAGCGGCGAGCTGGCTCGTGAAGGCCTTGGTCGACGCGACCGCTATCTCGGGGCCCGAGTGCACGTAGATGCCTCCGTCGCTCTCCCTGGCAATGGTCGATCCGACGACGTTGCAGACGCCGAGGACTGAGCCGCCGCGGCGCTGTATCTCGCGCATCGCGTAGAGCGTGTCGGCCGTCTCTCCCGATTGGGACACGGCGAGGTATAGGGAGTTGGGCTCGACGACGGGGTTGCGATAGCGGAGCTCGCTGGCGAGCTCGGCCTGGGCCGGGAGCCTCGCTACCGATTCCATCAATTGGCACCCGACGAGCCCGGCGTGCCAGCTCGTCCCGGCGGCTATGACGCGTATCCTCTCTATGGCGTGGAGCTCCTTCTTGGACAGCTCGAGGCCGCCGAGCTTGGCGGAGCCGTACTCTAGGTCCATGCGCCCGCTCAGGGCCCGAGCTATAGACTCCGGCTGCTCGCATATCTCCTTCTCCATATAGGAGGAGAAGCCTTCCTTCTCGATGGCGTCGAGCTTCCACGTCACGAGGTCTATCTTAGGGTCCACCGCCCTGTCGTCCCTGTCGGATATCCTGAATTCACGGGGGCTCATCGAGACGACCTCGCCGTCGTTCAGGTAGACGACGCTCGTGGTATGCGCGAGGAGCGCCGTGACGTCGCTGGCGAGCAGCATCTCCCCGTCTCCGACGCCTATGACGAGGGGGCTGCCGTTGCGCGCCCCGACGATGCGGCCCGGCTCGTCGGCGTGCACGGCCGCGATGCCGTAGGTGCCCTTCAAGTGCCTGAGCGCGGCCTTCACGGCCGACTCGAGGTCGCCCTCGTAGTGGTACGCGACCAGGTGGGCTATGACCTCGCTGTCGGTGTCGCTCGCGAAGACGGCTCCGTCGTTCTCGAGCATCTCCTTCAAGGGGGCGTAATTCTCAATGATGCCGTTGTGGACTATGGCGACGCGGCCCGCTGTATCCAGGTGGGGATGCGCGTTGACGTCGGTGACGCCGCCGTGGGTGGCCCAGCGCGTATGGCCTATCCCGTAATTGCCCGGCAGGTCCTTAGGCACCGCCTTCCTGAGCTCGGCGATCTTGCCCTTCTTCTTGATGACCAGAAGGGGGGCTTCCCCTTCCTTGACGGTCTCGTCCTTCCGCACGGCGATGCCGGCGGAGTCGTAGCCGCGGTACTCCAGACGCTTGAGGCCCTCCACTAGAATCCTGGAGGCTTGCCTCTGCCCCGTGTAGCCTACTATCCCGCACATGAGTAATTCCTTTCCGGCCGCGTCCCTGCCGCGCCCGGAAAGATCCGGGAGCCGGGAGACGGCGCCGGCGCGGGCCTCCTCGAACGGAAGGCGCGCGCTGTAGGACAGGCTATCGCCCCGGGCCTCGCCCGTCAAGCGCGAGGGAGGGCGGGCCCGCCTTCCCAGTATACGAAACCGCGGATTATGGCTACCCTGGGCCCATGAACCAGCCGCGGAGCGAGCCTTGACGGAATCGACCGTTACCAATCCCTTCCCCGAATCGGCGGCGTATTACGCGGAGGCGACGACGAGCACCATGGACGACGCGCGCCGCCTGTCGCCGGGCTCCCGCTACGGGCTCGTGCACGCCGGCGCGCAGGGTTCCGGCCGCGGCAGGCTACCCGGGCGCGTCTGGGAGGCAGAGCCGGGCTCCTGCGTCCTAGCGACGCTCTGGTTCCCGAGAGACGAGTTCTCTGGCGCGCCCCTTCCGCTCGTATCGGGAATAGCCGTATTGCGGGCCTGCCGGTCGTGGGCCGCCGAGTCCGGCGCGCGCTTTCGCGAAGGCCTGTGCCTCAAGTGGCCTAATGACGTCCTTTGCGGCCCGAGGAAGCTCTCGGGCATCCTATGCGAAAGTAGCGGAGACACCGTCTACGCCGGGATAGGCGTCAATTGCCTTCAAACTGGCTTTAATCCCGGCTTCAGGACGGAGCCTACGTCGATACTGCTGGAAACGGGAGCCAGCGCCCCCCCGAACGACATCCTGGCGCGCATAGCGGAGGAGTTCCTGCGGCTACGGGGGATTGGACGCGGATGGAAGCCCGCGTACGAACCGATGATGGCCTGGCTCGGGCTTCCGGTCCGCTTCAAGCCGGGGTTGGAGCTAACCCCGATCGACGGATTCCTTCGCGGCGTCGACGATTCGGGCGCCGTCCTGATCTCGGGAGACGGGGACGATCGGGGACGGGCGACCGCGTACCCCTCGGGAGAGCTCTCGCCGCGATAGCCCTATCCGCGTTATTGACGATTGGGCCGCGACATAGTAAGGTTTGCGCCTATGCCCACCATTAACGACCCGGCGAACCGGGAGAGCGCGCGAAAGGACGACGTTTCGTCCGCTTCCGGTTTCTTCCAGAAAATACTCGGGATGTTCGGCATGGGCGACCCAGCCGCCGACAAGAAGCGCCTCGTGAAGAACATCGGCAAGGACCTGACCAGGTCGAGGTACAAATTCTATAAGCCGAAGACGTCGGAAGCCCTGCCCGGCCTAGCCCGCTTCTTCTACGAGACCTACAAGGTGATAGCCCCGGCCCAGGTGATGCTCACTAACGCCTCGCAGTCCGGCGTGCTCAAGGCCTTCGTCATCGAGAGCTTCCTGTCCCCCGAGCAGAGGCAGCTGTCGGAGAGCCTGACCGAGGCGTATATCCAGGAGAAGGCCAAGACGATGAGCGTCAAGGACCTTCAGGAGCACGTGAAGCAGATAATGATAACGTTCTTCTCCGCGTTCGACGCCGAGAAGACGTCCCAGATAGACGGCGCCTACTCGACGCTCCTATCCTTCATCAACTTCATAAATTTCGACTACTTCTTCCTATTGAAGAAATTCGACTCGAACGTCGCCGAGCGCAGCTTCACGTACAACCCGAAATTCGATTCCCTCTCAGGCGATTACCTGGCCGACGACCTGCACGATTTCCTCGAGGTATTCCTGCCCTTGAACCTCGACGCGGATTGGAAGCGCATCTTCACGGCGCTCAAGGACTACCGCAACATGGACGTCATCCAGATAGACTCGTGGACGAAGCTCACTCCGGCGCTCAAGGACGTGCGCGAGTCCTGCGTGCTAGAGCAGATAGTCCAGCACGTCAAGATGGATCCGTTCATCGCGGTGACGCCGAGGGCTACGGGCGAGCGAATCGTCGAGGCGTTCATAGACAAGCTTAAGAATCAAACGGCGATGACGATGCAGAAGATCGCCCAGGAACGCAGGAATTCCAAGATAGACGAGCTTGCCAAGGCCGTCTTCGGCACTTCCATAGTGCTCCGGCTCAAGAACTATACCGAGAAGTCGAACGTCGCCTTCGCCAAGAAGATGCTCGGGGGCTACACTCAGATCCAGGCCCTCAACTTCCTCAAGGCCTACCTCATCGACTACTTCAAGAAGGATATTCGCGAGATCGTGGACGTGCTGCTGATCCGCGGGCAGTGGTCGACGAACGTCCAATCCCAGCAGCTATCGGACGGCTACCACGCCCTCCTGGAGGTATCGGAGGCCATCATCCAGTTCGACGACGGGCTCGGCGACGACGGCGACATGGGCCTTAAGCTACGCAACGTGCTCCAGAAGGCGGACAGGGACAAGGACGCCGTCAAGTACCTGAGGCAGCTCCTCAAGGACGTCAACGACAAGGCCCTCGGACTGATCAACAAGGCCGCTCTTAACATGATAACCGTCGGGCGGCACCTCAAGTCGCTCATCGACGACGAGGCGAAGCCTCACCACGAGCTGCTCCAGAACTGGAAGGAGGTCGAGAACGCCTCGGCCATCCCCATGAAGGAGGCGATGACCGAGGCCTATAAGAAGATCTACTATATGGTCCAGCTCCTCCAGTATTACGTAAAGGAAGAGGCCTCGTCGAAATAGGGGCGCCGGAATAGAAGCGCCGGCACCCCCGGCTATCAGGCCCTGAAGCGCTCGACGCGGGATATGAGGCGCTCGGGGACCCTGCAGCGCAGCACCGTAGCCTCGCCGTCATGATCCTCCGATATTACTGAGGCCTCCCTGTAGAGCAACGGCACGATGGCGTAGTCGGAGGATAGTACCCTGAGGGTCATCTCGGCCTCGCCGGACGTGAGCGCCGCCTCTATGGCCGCGATGAGGTCGGGCATTCCCTCTCCCGTCGCGGCCGACACGAAGAGCGCCCCGCCGTGGCCCGCCCCGACCGATTCGAGCGCGCCCCTGTCGGCCAGCTTGTCGACCTTGTTGTAGACCAATAGAGACCGGCTCGTGTCGGCGCCTATCTCGGCGAGCACGGAGAGCGTCGTCTCGTACTGGATATTGGCTTCAGGGTCGGCGGCGTCCACGACGTGGACCAGCAGGTCGGCGTCCGCGGCTTCCTCGAGGGTAGCCTTGAAGGCCTCGACGAGCCCGTGCGGCAGGTTGCGCACGAAGCCGACCGTATCGGTGACGAGCACGGATCCGGAGCCCGTATCCAGCCGCCTCGTCGTCGGGTCCAGGGTCGCGAACAGCTTATCCTCCGCGAGCACGTCCCCGGTCGAGGCGATGGCGTTGAGGATGGACGACTTGCCCGCGTTGGTATAGCCCACGATGGCGGCGCGCTTGAGGGACAGGCGCTCCCGGCGCTTCCGCTGCGTGGCCCTGGACTTCCGCACTACGTCGAGCTCGTCCTCGATATCCGCTATCCTCTTGGAGATCTGCCGCCTATCCAGCTCTATCTTCTGCTCCCCCGAGCCCTTGGTGCCGTACCTGCCGCCCCGTTGCCTATGCAGGTCCCCGTAGGAGTGGGCGAGCCGAGGTAGCGAGTACCTGAGCCTCGCGAGCTCCACCTGCAGCGACGCCTCGCGGCTCCTGGCCCGGCTCGCGAATATGTCGATGATCAGCTCGGCGCGATCGTATACCGAGAGGCCCGACATGGTCTCCCAGTTGCGTTGCTGGACGGGGCTCAGGGTCTTGTCGAAGATGATCGAGTCGGCGCCCTCAGACTTGGCCGCCGCGATTATCTCTTCGACCTTGCCCGACCCGAGCATCGTAGCCGCGGTCCTGATCCGTAGCCCGACCAGGGCGTTGCCGACGACCTCAATGCCGAGGGTGGAAGCCAGGCCGGCCAGCTCCCTAAGGAGGCTCTCGGCCTCGGGCGCGCGTATCTCGCCGTCGCGTACGCCGACGAGGAAGGCCCGTTCCGGACGGGCGGCCGTTTCATGCAATTCGGTCACGCGGCTATAGTACCCTCTCGCGGCGTCGCGGGTCGAGTGCCAGAACGCGTATAATCGTACGGGACGCGCCTCCGGGTCCTTCGCGCTTGGCTATCGCGCGGTACCGATGATAGAATGCGACGCCGCGTCTCGATTTCCCGCCGGATACTAGGCGGCCCGCCGCGGCCAGGAAAAGGAGACTTCCATGTCAGTATCAATGGCCGATATCGGCAAGGCCGTCCTGGAGACGGAATACGCCGTCCGCGGCCCAATCGTAGCGCGCGCCCAGGAACTGGAGCGGGGCGGACGCGAGATCATCTACTGTAATATAGGCAACCCGCAGGCCCTCGGCCAGAAGCCGCTATCGTGGACCAGGCGTATACTCGCCCTCTGCGAGTATCCCGGCCTCGCCGCCCTCGCGCCCGGGGCCTTCCCGAGCGACGCCGTAGAGGCGGCTAAGGCCGTCCTCGACGGCTCGAAGCACGGCCTAGGCGCGTATTCCGAGAGCAAGGGGCTCAAGGTGGTACGCGACGCCGTGTCGGCGTTCATAACGAGGAGGGACGGCATAGCCTCCGATCCCGACGCCGTCTTCCTGACGGACGGAGCCTCCAAGGGCGTCCAGGCCGCGCTCAGGCTGATCATAGCGGACCCCGACGACGGGATCATGATACCTATCCCGCAGTACCCCCTCTATTCCGCCACCATAACGATGTACCAGGGCAGGCAGGTAGGCTACTACCTGGACGAGGAGAACGACTGGGCCTTGTCGCGGGAGCTGCTCGAGGAGGCCCTCGCCGAGGCGGCCAAGAAGGGCGTGCGCACGAAGGCCATCGTCGTCATCAACCCCGGCAATCCCACCGGCTCGGTCCTAAGGGCCGAGAACGTCAAGATGGTCCTGCGCTTCGCCAAGGACCACGGGCTGGCGATACTCGCCGACGAGGTATACCAGGACAACGTCTACCGCTCCGGCGAGAGCTTCGAGTCGTTCGCCAAGGCCGCCTCCGAGCTGGGCGAGAAGGACGTATCGCTCTTCAGCTTCCATTCCACCAGCAAGGGCTTCCTCGGCGAGTGCGGCCAGCGGGGCGGGTACATGGAAGTACGCAACGTCCCCGCCGACGTTATGGCCCAGATACTGAAGATGCAGTCCGTGAGCCTCTGCTCCAACCTCCCCGGCCAGGCGGCTATGTACAGCCTCGTGGCCCCTCCCCCGGAGGGCGGGCCGAGCCGCGCCGAGTACGACGCCGAGCGCGGGGCCATACTCGGGGAGCTCAAGGAGCGCGCGAGGCTCCTGGCCGACGGGCTTAACGCCGTCCCGGGCTTCCGCTGCAACGAGGTCGCGGGGGCCATGTACGCCTTCCCGCGCTTTACGCTGCCCGCCGGCAAGACCGACGCCCAGTGGTGCATGGCCCTGCTGGAGAGGACGGGCATATGCGTGGTCCCCGGTTCGGGCTTCGGCCAGCTACCCGGCACGGCCCACTTCCGCACGACGATCCTGCCCCCCCGCGACAAGCTCGCGGAGGTCGTCAGGTCTATAGCCGCGTTCGCCGCGGAATACCGCTAGTAAGCAAGGAGAACGACATGGAATGGAAAGCCAGCCATATTCTAGTCAAGGACCGCGCCTTGGCCCAGGAACTGGTACGCAAGGCCAAGCAGGGCGCCGATTTCGGCTCGCTCGCCAGGGAATACTCGACCTGCCCCTCTAAGTCGTCGGGCGGCGACCTGGGTTGGTTCGGCCCGGGCAAGATGGTCCCGGCCTTCGAAAGCGCCTGCAAGAGCCTCGGCGCCGGCTCTATATCCGACGTAGTGCAGACGCAATTCGGCTACCACGTCATCAAGGTAACGGGCAAGCGCGACTGATACGGAGATACACAGTATTACCACGGAGGGATTATGGCGGGGGACAGGTGGTTCGCGAGCGACAATAACGCGGCGGCGCATCCGAGGATCATGGAGGCGCTGCTGAAGGCCAACGCGGGCCACGCCGTAGGCTACGGCGACGACCCGTACACGGCCCGCGCCGAGGCGGCGGTCGCCGCCATGTTCGGCCCCGGAGCGGAGGTGCGCTTCGTGCTCAACGGCACGGGAGCCAACGTCTACGCCATCGGCTGCTTCGCGGGGGGCGGAGAAGCCGTCCTCTGCTCC
>JAHIWG010000016.1 GCA_018816345.1 Spirochaetota bacterium
CGCCCGCTTCCCCGGCTTCCCCGGCCCAGGGAGCGGCCGAGCCGGCGATACAGCGCAAGCTAGGCGAGCTCGTGTTCGCCCAGGGCACCGTAACCGTGCATCGCGCCGGCGCCTCCCCGGAGAGGGCCGACATCGGCACGGTCGTCAGGGCCTACGACGTCCTCGTCACCGGCCCGGGTAGCCGCGCCGAGATAGACATCGCCTCGGGAGCGGCGGGCGGCGCGACGGTCAAGCTGGCCGAGAACACCGCCTTCTACTTCGACACCAAGGAATTAAGCGACGCCCAGCGCAAGACGGTCATCCAGCTCCTATCGGGCGCCCTGGCCGTCAAGGTGGACAAGCTGGCCAACGGGTCGTTCCAGGTCGCCACCGACCAGGCCGTGCTCGGCGTGCGCGGCACCGTGTTCATCGTGGACACGGTCCCCGACGGCTCCCTCCTCGTCTCCTGCGAGACGGGCGCCGTGGCGGTACGCGCGGACGGCTTTACCGCGACGGCCAAGCCGGGCGCGGCGGTCTCCAAGACGGAAGCCGGCTCCCTCGACACGGTAGCCGTCGACCCGGCCTCGCTAGGCTCGTACCGCGGCGGCTGGCGAGCCGACGCCTACGCCTCCTTCGCCTCGCGCGCGCTCTCCTACACCTCGTCGTACGCGGCCGCCCTCGACTCCGGCAGGCCGGCCTTCGACGCGGCTCTCGCGAGGCTCCAGGCCCAGAAGCCCGCGCTCGACGCCTGGCGGGCCGCCAGGGAGGCGGGCAAGGAACCGCGCTTCACCGATTGGATAGCCGAGAAGAAGGCCGTGTCGGCCGCGCTCCTCGAGTGCCTCAAGGCGCTGTTCTCGCTCGAGCGTCCCTATTACCGCCTCGTGGAGCTCAAGGCCCTGCACGAGGGGGGCTCCGGCGTGGGCGCCCTCAAGGACGGCCGCTCCAGCGCGGCCTACTTCCAGGGCTTCGAGGCCTCGACGAGGAGCCTGGCGCTCGGCATGGCCAAGGTCCGCGAGGCGATGCTCCTATTCTCGTGGGTCTCCGCCGGCAGCCCCCTGGGCGACTTCTTCGGCTCCAAGGCCGAGGGACTGGGTACCGGGGCCATATTCGCCGAGGATTGAGGCCGGAGGGCTACGGAGGCTAGGCTGCGGGTCCGTCGTCCGGCCTACCGCCGGGCTCGCAGACGGGCTCGCCGACGGGAACGAAGACCGCCCCGGCGTCGGCGTAGACGCCCCTGAGCGTCAGCGCCAGGATGCGGCCAAGCTTACGGGCGCATTCCTCGGAGCTATACCTGTCGACGTCCTTCCATTGGAACTGGGCCATTAGATAGACGCTCATGATGATATCCACGACGTCGGAAACCGGGACGTCCAGCCTGAACAGGCCCTGGTCGCGGGCCTCGACGACCAGGTCGCCGATGATATGGTTCATGTCCACCCTCGTGGCGTAGAGCTTGCTGTCCTCGCACGAGTTCAGGTAGGTGATCTTCCTCGACAGGTTCAGGTACATGAGGGAGTCGAGGACGAAGACCTCGAGGACCTTGAATATCTTCTCGTCGGCCCTCCGGACGTCCTTGAGCTCGAAGAGAAGCGACCCGTGCACCTTCTCGAGCTCTTCCTCGGCCGTCCCCATGAGAAGGGACTCCTTGTTGGGGAAGTAGTTATAGAGCGTCGCGCGCGAGACCTCGGCCTTCTCGGCCACCTCGTCCATGCTCGTCTCCTCGTAGCCGTTCTTGCTGAAGAGGCGCCTTGACGCCTTGAGAATGCTCTGCCTGCTCTTCTGCTTATTGAGGTCCCGCCTCGAGGCCTTCTTAGCCACGCCCACTAAGCGCTCCGTCCCGTATCATGTCGATAGTATAGTCAGTCGCGCGTATCGATTCAATCTTCATTTAGCCTTATCGTTCATAATTTTACTTGACAGTATTATTATACGCGCGTATATAATTTTACTCTAGTCTATTATCCTAGCTGGGACCGAACAAGAAAGGAGAACGACATGGACAGGATCCTATCGTTCGACGTCGGGACTTCCGCCCTGAAGGGCATACTGGTGGATAAGGAGGGCGCGGTCTGCGGTAGCGCCATGGCGACGTACCAGGTGCATTTCCCCAGAGAGGGTTACGTGGAGGAGGATCCTTCCGATTGGTGGAAGGGCGTCGTCAAGGTAACCCACGAGATACTGAGCCAGTGCGGGACGTCCCCGGCCGACGTCAAGGGCATCGTCTTCTCGACGCAGGCGTGCAACGTCATCCCTATAGGGGAGGACGGGAGCGCGCTCTATAACGCCATCAGCTGGATGGATAGCCGCGCCGACGTCGAGGCGGCCGAGATCGTAGAGATGATGGGCGGCGTCGAGGCATGCCAGTCTATCATAGGTACCGTTTTCACCGGCATGGATACCCTGCCCAAGGTACGCTGGTTCATCAAGAACGAGCCGGAACTAGCCGCCAAGATGGCCTGCTTCGTCGACGTCAACGGCTACCTGACGTACCGGGCGACAGGCGAGAGGACGTACGACATTTCGAGCGCCTCGTTCCTCGGCTACGACAGGGAGAACGAGTGCGTCTACGGCGAGCTGATAGGCACCTCGGGGTTCGACCCCGCGAAATTCCCCAGGCTCGTAAAGTCGTACGAGAAGATAGCCAACCTCTCGCCGGAGGCCGCGGCCGAGCTGGGGCTCACCACGGCCACCGCGGTATTCGGAGGCACCGACGATATCCAGGGCACGGCCCTAGGCGCCGGCAAGGCCGGCGACGGCGAGGCCCACGTCTACCTAGGCACCTCGGGCTGGGTCGCCGTCGGCTCCGACCGCGTCGCCGCCCTGTCCAACGGCGGAGGGGTCATCATGTCGGCCGACCCGGCGCTCCAGCTCTGGGTGTACTCCACCGAGACCTGCTGCGCGACCTTCAACTGGTTCGTCGACAACTTCTACGCCGCCGAGAAGAAGGCGCTGGGCGAGGAGCGGCTCTACGCGCTCCTCGGCGAGGCCGCGGCCTCGGTGCCGGCGGGCAGCGCCAGGCTCATTTTCGATCCGTGGCTATCGGGCGAGCGCAGCCCCATCCAGGACGTGCACGTCAGGGGCGGCTTCCTGAACCTGGGCATGTCGCACACCAGGGCCCATATGCTCAGGGCGGTCATGGAGAGCGTCGCCTACAACCTGCTGTGGTGCTACGAGAGCATGGAGGCCGACCTGGGGAAGAGGGCCGACACCGTGAGGATACTCGGCGGGGGCACCAAGAACCCCGTTTGGATGCAGATCTTCGCCGACGTATTCGGCAGGAAGATAGAAGTCATCAAGGATACCCAGATAGCCGGCGCGATCGGCGGCGCCTTCCTCGCTGCGCTCGGGCTGGGCATGTACGAGAGCTTCGACGCGGTAAAGAAGTGGTCGCGCGTGGACCGCGTCTACGCCCCCGACGCAGGCAACGCCGCGGCCTACGCGGAGGGATTCAAGAACTTCAAGGATTCGTACGCGGCCCTCAAGGGGTTCTACGCCGGGATCAACTCCTAGCCCGAGCGAAGGCGACCGGCCCTCAGGGGGCCCGTCGGAAAGGATCTCACGATGGAATCACAGGATTTCAGGGTATATCCGTACCGCTGGGTAGTGCTCGCCGTCTACGGCCTGTCTACCGCCGTCATCCAGCTCATGTGGACGACGTTCTTCTCTATTACGACCGCCTCGTGGCGCTTCTACGGGTTCGCCGACGCGGCCAGCGGCGAGAACGCCATCAGCCTGTTCTCGATAATCTTCATGGCCGGCATGATAGTCCTTTCGCTCCCGTCGCTCTCGTGCTTCGAGCGTTTCGGCTTCAAGAATTCGGTAGGCTTCGGCGTCGCGCTCACGGGGGCCAGCGCCCTCTTCCGCGGCGTCCTCGGCGACAGCTACGCCATGGCGCTCGTCGCGACCGTCGGCTTCGCGGTCGCGCAGCCCTTCATCCTGAACGCGCCCGGCCTCGTCGCGGGCAAGTGGTTCCCGGAGGGCGAGAGAGCGACGGCGAACGGCGTAGGCCTCCTGTGCAGCTACGTCGGCATGTGCGTAGGCCTCCTCCTGACGCCGGTCCTCGTCGACGGAGGCATGGGCATAAAGAGCATGCTGCTCCTGTACGGTATCGTGGGCGCGGCCACCGCGGCGCTCTTCATAGCGTTAGCCAAGGAGGCCCCTCCGACCCCGCCCTGCCCGGCGGAGCGGGCCAAGCGCTCCGACTTCGCGGTCGGCCTGAGGTTCGCCCTCGGCAAGAGGGACTTCATCCTCTGCGCCGTCGCGTTCTTCTGCATGCTCGGCGTGTTCAATACCTTCTTCACTATGATAGAGCCCATCCTCAGGCAACTGTCAGGCGGCTCGGTGGACGCGACCCAGGCGGGCGTCATAGGCGTGATAATCCTGGGCGTCGGCGTCGTCTCCAGCTTCGTCATATCGCTGGCCTCGGACAAGGACAGGCTACATAGGCGGCGCCCCTACATGATCGCCTGCACCCTCGTTGGGACGCTCGGCTTCGGGACGATCCTGTTCGCCGACGGCTTCGGCGGCATGGTCGTCGCCGCTATCTTCTACGGGTTCTTCATCGTGGGCTCGGCCCCGCTGGTCCTGACCTTCGCCGCGGAATCCGCCTACCCGACGTCGGAGGGCACGACCGAGGGGCTATTGATGTTCGCCGGGAACATAGCCGGAGTCGTCTTCCTCGGCGCCGCGGCCCTGTTCCGCGGGAACCATTTCTCCCTCATGGCGGGACTGCTCGCGGCGAACCTGATCGCAGTGGCCCTCATGTGGATATCAAGGGAAACCAAGCTCGCTACGAGCAAGGCATGACACCAGCTACGGGAGGCTCTACTACGATGGCGAACGAATACTCTTTATCATCATGGCCCGACGAACGGGAAATCTACGCGAAGATGAAGGCCCTGGTGGGCGGGCGCGTCCGCGCGCTCAGGCGCGATTCCCTGGCCGGGTACCTCGACTACTTCGAGACCCGATGCGCTGGCTCTAAGGCGATGATCGAGGAGGCGAAGAAGTACATACCGGGCGGCGTCCAGCACAACCTCGCCTTCAACTACCCCTTCCCCCTGGCGGTGAGGAAGGCCGAGGGGCCCTACCTCTACGACGTCGACGGCAACAGGTACGTCGACTACCTTCAGGCGGGCGGCCCGACCCTGCTCGGGAGCAACTACCTGCCGGTCCAGGAGAAGGCCCTGCAGGTTATCAAGGAGACGAGCCCCTGCACGGGCCTCTTCAGCGAATACGAGCTGGCGCTAGCCAGGATAATCAACGCGAACATGCCGTGGGTGGAGCGGTACCGGAGCCTGGCGAGCGGCACCGAGGCCGACATGGTCGCCATCCGGATAGCCAGGACGTTCACCGGGAAGAAGAAGATCATCAAGGTAGGCGGCGCCTACCACGGATGGAGCGACCAGCTCGTGTACGGGCTCCATATCCCGGGGACCCGGACCTTCGAGGCCCACGGCATCCCGGCCGAGGCCTCGGCCAACACTCAGGAATTCTGGCCCAACGATACGGCCGCCCTCCGGAAGCTGCTCGAGGCGAATCGCGCCGACGGCGGGACGGCGGCGGTCATCCTCGAGCCCCTCGGCCCCGAGAGCGGCACCTACCCCGTGACGAGGAGCTTCAACGAGGAGGCGCGGGAACTCTGCGACGAATTCGAGGCGCTCCTCATATTCGACGAGGTGGTCACCGCCTTCCGCGTCGGCCCCGGAGGGGCCCAAGGCTACTTCAACGTGAGGCCCGACCTAACCGTCTTCGGGAAGATAGTCTCGGGCGGCTACCCGGCGGCCGGCGGGGTCGGGGGCAGGGCGGACGTAATGGCGTGCATAGCCGCGGGCGTGAACCCGGGGAAGCCCCGCGCCTACGTCGGGGGGACGCTGAGCGCCAACCCCCTGAGCTGCGCGGCCGGCTACTACGCCATCAAGGAAATAGTGGAGAAGGACGCGGCTAAGAAGGCGGGCATCCAGGGCGATAGGCTCGCCGCCGGGCTCAAGGCCCTCGTCGAGGAGCGCGGCCTGCCATTCGTCGTATGGAACACGGGCTCCATAGTCCATTTCGAGATGGCGGGCCTGATGTACCTCTCGGCCGCCGACCCCGACATCGTCCCCAAGATAGGCGAGCGCAAGAGGGCCGTGGAGGAATTCGGCGCGGCGCTTACCGCGAAGGGAGTGATAACGCTCGCGGGCAGCCGCCTCTACACGAGCATGGCCGACGGCGACGAGACGCTCGCCCAGACGCTCGCCGCCTTCGAGCACGCGCTGGATAGCATCGAACGGGACTGAGCGCCCGGGTATTTATTGCGTTTTTAATGGAGGAAGAAGATGATCAAGAGACTCGACGAAGTCAACGCCAACTACGCCTTCCCGGAGGTGGCGTATTCCGACGACTACATCATCGCGACGTACCAGGCCAAGGTGAAGACGAGCAGCATAGAGAAGCTCGCCCTGGCCATAGCCGACGAGCAGACCACCGGGACGTGGATCAAGGTAGGCAGCGAGACCTCGGACAAGAAGAAGAAATTCGGGGCCAAGGTCGTAGCCATCTACGAGGTCCCGGACACGGGCGCCGACTACCTCTCCGACGAGCCGCCTTTGTACATCATCCAGATCGCGTACCCCATTACTAATTTCGGGACGAGCATACCTATGCTGCTCTCCACCGTCTTCGGCAACATCTCCGCCTCGGGCATGATCAAATTCCTCGACTGCGCCTTCCCCAAGAAGTATATAGAGCAGTTCCAGGGACCGAAGTTCGGCGTGCACGGCCTACGGGAGCTCCTGGGCGTACCCGACAGGCCCCTCCTCAACGCGATGATAAAGCCGAACATAGGCTGGACCCCCGACGAGGGAGCCCAGCTCTTCTACGACGCCGTGAAAGGCGGGGTCGACATCATCAAGGACGACGAGCTGATGCCCGCCGACGAGGCCCATTGCCCCCTGGAGCAGCGCGTCAAGAAATTCATGGCGATGCAGAAGAAGGTCCTAGGCGAGACGGGGCACCGCAGCCTCTACGCGGTGAACATCACCGACGATATAGACAAGCTCAAGGACAACGCCTACCGCGCCATCGAGTACGGCACCAACTGCATAATGCTCAACGCCTACACGGCCGGCTTCGGCGCGATGAGGATGCTAGCCGAGGACCCGAACATCAACGTGCCGATACTGTGCCATATCGACTTCGCGGGCGTTTTCTGCAACTCCACCTACACGGGCATCAACGCTCCGCTATTCATAGGCAAGCTGGCGCGCCTGGCCGGCGGCGACTTCGAGATCAACGGCCATCCCTGGGGCAAGTTCCCGGTGGCCCACAAGCTGTTCTATAGGAGCTTCAAGCACTTCACCCAGCCTTGGTGGAACATCAAGCCCATGATGTACGCCTGCTCCGGCGGCACGACCCAGCTCGTCGTGAGGAACATCGTCGACGCCGTGGGCACCGACGTCATCCTAGCCGCGGGCGGCGCGGTCCACGGCCATCCCCAGGGCAGCGAGGCCGGGGCCCGCTCCATGAGGCAGGCTATAGACGCCGCCGTAGAGGGCGTCGACCTCGTCGAGTACGCGAAGACCCATAAAGAGCTCGCGGCCATGATAGAGAGACTCGGAGGGGACGCCAAGAAGAACTTCGACCTGATGAACTAAGACCGAGCGCGGCCGTTATCGGACGCAAAGGCCGCTACGGCCGAGCAGGGAGGCTCCGCGAGGAGCCTCCCTGGTTCAGTGAGGAGAAAGGAACCCGAGGTGCATAAGAAGATTGTTTTCGTCGACTTCGACGGCACGGTAACGACCGAGGATACGCTGGCCGGCGCCCTTAAGATGACCGTGACGGCCGAGGAGTACCGCGCCAGGCACGCCGACCTGCTCGCCGGGAGGGTCACCCTAAGCGGCGTCCTTCGCGAGGCCTTCGAGAAGGCTCCGTCTGCGCGCGTCGACGATTTCGTCGAATACGCAGCCTCGACCACTATCCGCGAAGGCTTCTCCGAGTTCCTCGACGCCATGCGGGAAAAGCGCATACCGGTCGTGATCCTGTCGGGCGGCCTCAGGCCCATGCTCGAGGCCAGGCTCGGGCCGTACCTGGACAGGATCCATTCCGTCCACTGCGTCGACGTGGACCTATCCGGGCCGACGATACGGCTCGTCTCGCCCTACGACGACGGCAACGAGCTCCTTAATAAATCGGCGGTCATGGCTACCTACGACTACGGAACGTCGATATGCGTCGGCGACAGCCATTCCGACGTCAGCATGGCCCGCGCCTCCGACGTAGTCTTCGCGCGCGACTACCTCGCCGAGTACCTCCAGAAGGCGGGAGTCGGGTTCACGCGCTGGAACGATTTTAACGACGTCGCGTCGAAGCTTCGCTAACTCGCGCGCTCCGGGCATCGCGCCCCTAGCCTAGTAACGAGCGTCGCGTATACGACGAAAATGACTGATATTCTGAGTAGACGCTCACTTTTATATTGCGTATACAGCGAATCGATGCTATACACGTACGTATCCCCTTTAATAAATGTAATAATCTCTCTTGGAGGTCCCTATGAAGAAGCCGGCGATGGCCGCTTGCCTCGTATTCGGAGCGTTATCTCTATGTCTCGGGCTGATAGGCTTAGCGTATAGGCCCGCCCACGCAGCTCCGTTCCTCTTCATCGCGGCGCTATGCTTCATGCACTGCTGCCCGCCCTTCATATCGTGGTTCAAGAGGCTGCCGGTGTACCGGTGCTACATCGACGACTTCATCAGGGAGCGCTCCATGACGCGCCGGAACAAGATAAAGACGCTCGTCGCAGGCACCATGATTCTAGCGATAGCGTTCTTCGCCTTCGACCGGTTATGGGCGAAAATAGCGCTAGCGCTCCTGGCGGCCGTTAAGTACTACTACGTCATTTTCTGCGTCTGGACCAACGTGGAGGCGGGCCACGGCGTATCGGAATGTAAAGATGACGACGAGCGGGATAGCGCCTAGCCGGGCGCTTGCCTCTATTCCGCCTCTCGCGATAGAATCAGGTCCATGTATAGCGCCCCGGCCGCGTTCGCGGCCTCCTTCCCCTACTCCTCCCCATCGGGCTCCTGGTCCTGGCGCCGGGCGGGTTCGCGCGCTCCTCGTTGAGGAGTCGCCGGGGCTTCGCGGAGCCCCGCGAGGCGACCCGCCATCGCACAGCTCGCCGCGCTGGCCGCATTCGACGGCTCCCAACATCGACACCATCGGAGACGCATAATGGAACGAAAACGAATTCTCACGGGCGACCGGCCGACCGGCAAGCTCCACCTCGGCCACTACGTAGGCAGCCTCGCTAACCGCGTCAGGCTCCAGGACGAGTACGAGTGCTTCTTCATCATAGCCGACCTCCATACGCTGACCACCAAGCCGGAGAAGGCTAATATCGAGGCCCTCGCCGACAACGTCCGCTCGGCGGCCCTCGACTACCTCGCCTGCGGCATAGACCCGGCCAAGAGCGTCATCTACCTCCAGAGCGCCGTCCCCGAGGTCATAGAGCTGGCCCTCTATTTCCAGAACCTCATCACCGTGCCCAGGCTATCGCGCGTACCCAGCCTCAAGGAGATGGCCCAGGGCGCGGGCATCGAGGAGATGCCCTTCGGGCTCCTCGGGTACCCCGTGCTCCAGGCCGCCGACATACTCCTCCCTCGCGCCCACCTCGTGCCCGTCGGAAAGGACAACGTGGCCCACGTCGAGGTCACCCGCGAGATAGCGCGCCGCTTCAATTACCTCTACGGAGACACCTTCCCGGTCCCGGACGTCCTCGTATCGGAGTACGGCTCCCTCGTCGGCACCGACGGCGACGCCAAGATGTCCAAGAGCCTCAATAACGCGATATTCCTGTCGGACGACGAGCGGACCGTGGAGAAGCGCGTCATGTCGATGTACACCGACCCTAACCGCGTCAGCGCGGACGTGCCGGGCACCGTCGAGGGCAACCCGGTATTCCAGTACCACGACGCCTTCAACCCGGACAAGGCCGAGGTCGAGGACCTCAAGGCGCGGTACCGCGCGGGCAAGGTCGGGGACGTGGAGGTCAAGCAGAAGCTGGCCCGCGCGCTCAACGCCTTCCTCGACCCTATCCGCGAGCGCCGCGCGCATTACGAGTCGCAGTCCGGCCTTGCCGACGAGGTCGTCTACGACGGCACGATGCGCATGCGCGAGGAGGCCCGGGCGACGCTCTCGGCCGCCAAGAAAGCCATGGGCATGTCGGCGGTCTGGAACCGCGTGGCCCGCAAGGCCGAGGACGTCAAGAAAAAGCGCGATCGCTGACGCGGTAGCGCTGCGATCGCTACCCCGGCTTCGACCCGGCTCGGCTTCGCCTCGCGGGCCGGGAGCGGCCGGGGTCATCGGCCCTCCCCCTGCTACTCGTGCTTCTTCTCCTTGAGACTGGGTAGGCCCATGGAACGAAGCTGGGCGCCGTGGAAGGAGTCGTGGGTGACGAGCCAGGCTATCACCTTGTCCCACGGAGCCTTCCAGCTGGGCATCGTCTCCTTGAGCCGCGACTC
>JAHIWG010000129.1 GCA_018816345.1 Spirochaetota bacterium
CGGGCGGGTCGAGCTGAGGGAAGGGCTCGGGCGCGCGAGCGTCGGCGGCCGCGAGGACCGAGGAGCAGTCGAAGCGTATCCTGGGTATCGAGAGGCCGCCTAACTTCATCTCCGGCAGGAATCCCGGCCCCGCGCGCCATGCCGCGAAGCGGACCACGAGCACGGGCCTTCCCGAGCGCTTCTCGACGGCGGCCGAGAGCACCCTAGGCGCGTCGTCGCTTAGCCCTCCATCGGGTCCGCCCGGCTCGCCGCCCGAGTCGACGCGCGAGACTATCGACTCGGCGAACCAGGGCGAGGCGCCGGGGTCGAGCGCGGCGTACGCCGTCACGGCCTCTCCCGGCGCGAACGTCGCGGGCGAGAATTCCACGGCGCCGACGACGGCCCCTTGCGCGGACGCCGAGCCTGGCGCGACGACGGAAGCGAGGGCGACGAGCGAAAGCGCCAGGAGGGGCCTCACGCGCCCCTCCTTCTCCCGAAGAAGGCGACCAGGGCCTCCACCGGGTCGGTCGTCGAGTCCATCTCCAGGTAGGGCACCTTCGAGGCCGACAGGGCGACCAGCCACTCGAGCCTGGCGGCCTTGGCGGCCCGGCCGCGCGACTCGCGGTAGGCGGCGGAACGCGGCACGACTAGCCGATGGGCGCCGGACTCCGCGTCGGCGGCCCTGAGCGCGAAGCCCGAGGCGGGAGGCGCGGAATCGAGCCGGTCGTGGACCCTGACGGCCGCGACGTCGTTCCGGCGGGCCAGGAGGGCCAGCGGCAGCGCGTAGCCGGAGGCCGAGAAATCGCTGACGACCAGCACGAGGCTGCGGCGCTTCAGCACGGCGGAGGCGGCGGATAGCGCGGCGCCGATATCGGAGCCCCGTTGAGCGCCCGGCTCCGGCCTGGCCGGGCCCGAGGCGAGGCGTTCCATCAACGCGCGAGCGGCGCCCCGGCCGGCCGCCGGCGCCCTCCCGTCCATCTCCGCCGCGCCGCCGAAGAAGAGCGCGCCCACGCGCACGCCGTTCAGGGAGCAGGCGTACGCCAGGAGCGACGCGGCGAGGGCGGCCGTTTCCCGCTTGGTCCGCCCGGCGCCGAATTCCATAGAGGGGGACTCGTCCACGACGAGGTAGAGGGTCAGGTCGCGATCGTCCTTGTACGTCTTCACGTACGGCCGGCCGAAGCGGGCCGTCGCGTTCCAATCCATCCTGAGCGCGTCGTCCGTGGCCTCGTACTCGCGAAGCGACTCGAAGTCCATGCCGCGCCCCTTGAATACCGACTTGAAGTTGCCCGACGTCAGCGCCTCCGACAGGGCCGGCGCCGCGAAGACGAGCCTGCGGATGCGCTCGCGGAGCGACGCCTCGTCCATCACGGCACCGGGACGGCGGAGAGAACGCCTTTCACTATGGCGTCGGCGCCGACGCGGTCGGCCTCGGCCTCGTAGGAGGGGATGACCCTGTGGCGCAGCGCGGCGAGCGCCGAGCGCTTGACGTCCTCGGGCAGGACGTGGTCCCGGCCGGCGAGCAGGGCCGCGGCCCTGGAGGCGCGGTACAGGGCTATGGAGCCGCGCGGGCTCGCGCCGTACTCGATGTACCTCGACAGCTCGCGGACGGCCTGGGGCGCGTCCTTCGCCTCGTGGCCGGGACGGGTGGCCCTGACGACGGCGACGGCGTACGCGGCCGCGTCACGCTCGAATCGCACGGAGGCGGCCGCCGAGCGGAGCGCCTCTATGTCCGCCGCGCCTATGGCGGGGCCCGCGGGCCGGCCGGGCGCGCGGCGCTCGGGAGAGTCGGCGTAGCGCATGACTATCTCGAGCTCCTCGGCCTCGTCGGGATAGCCGACGACTATCTTCAGCATGAAGCGGTCGAGCTGGGCCTCGGGCAGGCGGAAGGTGCCCTCGTGCTCAATAGGGTTCTGCGTAGCCAGCACGAAGAAGGGCGAGGGCAAGGGCAGGCTCCGCTCGCCCATCGTCACCTGCCGCTCCTCCATCGCCTCGAGCAGGGCCGACTGCACCTTGGCGGGGGCCCTGTTTATCTCGTCGGCCAGCACTATGTTCGCGAACACCGGCCCCTGCCTCGGAACGAAGCTGCCGGTCCCCGCGTCGTAGAACAGCGTGCCCGTGACGTCCCCGGGAAGGAGGTCGGGCGTGAACTGGATGCGCTTGTACGATAGCCCCGCCGCCTCGGCGAAGGTCCTGACGGCCAGCGTCTTGGCGAGCCCAGGCACGCCCTCGAGGAGGACGTGGCCGTCGGACATTACCGCGGTCAGGATCGCGTCGACCATATCGGGTTTCCCTACCAGCCGCTCGGCCATCGCGGCCCTCGTCCGCGCTATTACTCCGTAGGCCGCGAGGCACAGCGCGCCCCTATCCTGTTCCATGCTCGACTCCGTCCCCGGTCCGCCCGAGGCGGCGCCGCACTTCGATGCTGACCGAAATAGTATCGCGGATACCCTAGCTCGCCCCGAAACGCTCCCGCGTCGCCCATAGGCCTAGCGCCGGATTGCGGACGAAGAATATCTCCTCGCCTTCCACGACGTTCCAGCCGTCGGCGAGCCTGCCGGGGGAATAGCGGGCCAGGGCCTCGTGGCAATCGGCCCAATCGTAGCCGACGTCCTCTATCTCCGCGCGCGACAGCCCCCCGGCGGCGTAGGTCACCGAGAATCGGCCGTCGGTAGAGCCGTGGGCGAGGTGGGCCGCTCCCGCCAGGTCGCCCGCGAGCTCGCCGGACTCCACGAGGGCCCTCGCCTGCTCTACCCCGCAGTAGCCGTAGTCGCGTATCGTCTCGTCTATCGCCTTGTCCTCGCCGAAGCTATCGATCCCCGGGGCCAGCACCAGCAGCTCGCCCCCGTCGGCGATGGCCAGCCTGGTGCGGTAGATAGCCTTGTTCCCTAGCCAGGTCGACTTGAACGACTCGGGATCGAGGTAGACGACGACCTTGCCGGCGGGCTTGGCCAGGTACTCGATATTGACCTCGGCGGATAGGGCCGCGGCCTTCCGGAAGGCGCTCGAGCCCGCTCCCACGAAGAGCCCCCTGGTCGCGTCCCCGCCCGAGCCGTCGGGCCCCACGACGGTCAGCGCGTACAGGAGCGGGACGGCCGAGGCGAAGCGCTCCTGGGCGTAGTCGAGCACGGCGCGCACCGGCGTCTCGACCCTCCCTAGCGTCCGCTCTATGCCGTAGGCCGCGCCGATCCAATGGGACCGGTCTATGCCGTCCTTGCCGCCTACCCCGACGAATAGGTTCTTCGTGTAGTTGGCCATGCCGACGACCTCGTGGGGTACCACCTGGCCGAGCGAGAGCACGAGGTCGAACCCGCCCGAGACGACGAGCCTATTGACCTGGGCGGGCCAGTCGAACGTGCAGAGGCCTTCCGAGACCTGGCGGACGAAGTCCTCGGGCACTCGCCCTAGCTCGACGACGTCGCGCCGCCAATCGTGGGGCCTGAAGAGCCCAAGGGGCACGCCCGGGAACATGGCCGATACGGCGGAGTCGCTCATGGGCCTATGGGTGCCGAGGGCGGGCATGACGGCGGCCAGGGAGTCCCCGTAAAAATCGAACGCGGCCTTGAGCAGGACTCCCGCCTTCGCGTGGTTCCTCGTACCGTCCGGGGGGAGGGCCAGGACGCGGTGGCGCGGCCCGATCGCCTTCAGGGCGCCTATGAAGGCTTCCGCGAGTGCCTCGTCCGATATAGAGTCGGCGGCGGAGCCGCGCGAGTATACGCATTCGTCGATTCGCATCGTCGATCCTTACAATGATATTTGAGCCGACCCCATGACGGGCGTCGGGAAAGGCTTACCGGGCGAAAAATCGTTCCCGTCGTATCATATCATAGGATGCCCATCGATTTTAAGCCGTCGGCGCCCCACCTCGCTCTCGGGGCCTCCCCGACGCGTATCGGCCTTGCGCGACGCCGCGGAAAGGCCGCATAATCGCGCGATGATCGCTATTCGGCGTTTCCTATCGGAGGATGAGTGGATCGAAGCCGTCGTCGATGATTTCATCGACGCGCTGGAGGACGCGGAACGCTCGGGCCGCAGGCCGGCCTTCTGCCTCGCGGGCGGCTCCACGCCCGCCCCCGCCTATCGCGCCGTCGCGAGGGCCCTCGCCGGGCGGCCGCCGTCTCCCATAGGCCCGGCCATACTGGTAATAGGGGACGAGCGGCTCCGGCCCAGCGAGCCCGGCCAGCTTAACGAGACGATGATAAGGGACTCGTTCTCGGCGGCCGGCCCCGCGGTCGAGATACTGGGCTGGGATATACGCTCGGGCGCCGACGCGGCTATACGCGGAATGGCCGAGGCCTTGGGCCGCGTCGCCGCCGCGCGCGGCGCGCCCGCCGGCTCGCCTATATTCGACGCCTGCTTCCTCGGCCTCGGTTCGGACGGGCATACCGCCGGAATATTCTCGGCTTCCCCGGTCCGTACGGACGCCGATCCGATCGGCGGCGACTCCTATCCTGGCCTCGCGGGCGCGGGCGCTATCGCGACGACCGCGCCAGCGGAACCGCGCGAACGGGTCAGCCTGACGATCGGCGCGCTCTCGTCGACCCGCCGCTCGCGCTTCCTCGTCCGCGCGGCCGGCAAGGAGGACGCCCTGAGGAGGCTCGCCTCTGGCGACCCGACCTGCCCGGCGGTGCTGTGCGCCTCGGGGGACGGTCGCGCCGAGGCCTTCGCGCTCGCTTAACGGATTCCGCTTTAGTCGTTTTTTCCGTTGTGGCCTTCGCGCTACGATGCTATAACGAACGGTCGCCGAGGCGCGATAAAGGAGTCCCGTATGACTAAATTCAGCGAATTCGCCTACGCGCGCCCGGACATGGCCGAGATCGAGCCACGTTTCAGGGGGCTCATAGCCCGATTCTCGGCCGCCGCCTCGGCGAGCGGGCAGAACGAGGCCATGGCCGAGATAAACGCGCTCAGGAATACTATCGAATCGATGACGGCCATAGTCGAGATCAGGCACACCGTCGATACCGAGAACGAATTCTACGAAAAAGAGAACGAGTACATGGACGATATGAACCCCGTCTACGAGGGGCTCAAGAGCGAATTCTACTCGGCCCTCGTAGCCTCCCCGTTCAGGAAGGAGCTCGAGGCCCGCTGGGGAGCTCAGTTGTTCCGCATGGCCGAGCTCCAGATGAAGACGTTCAAGCCCGAGGTCATGGAGGATCTCCAGGCCGAGAACAAGCTAGCCAGCGAGTACGTGAAGCTCAAGGCGAGCGCCAGGATCATGTTCGAGGGCGAGGAACGCAACCTCCCGCAGATGCAGCCTTTTACCGAGTCAAGGGACCGCGGCACGCGCAAGCGCGCGCACGCGGCCGTCAGCGCCTTCTACCAGGCGAACGCCCAGGAATTCGACCGCATCTACGACGATCTCGTTCGGACGCGGCACCGCGTCGCGCTCAGGCTCGGATTCGATAATTTCATCCCTCTCGCCTACGCCCGCCTGGGCCGCTCCGACTACGACGCCGGCATGGTGGCAAACTACCGCAGGCAGGTCCACGAGTCGATAGTCCCGCTCGCCCTCGAGCTCAGGAAGCGGCAGGCGGCGCGCCTCGGCCTCGCCTCGCTGGAATTCTGCGACGAGTCGCTCGAGTACCTGACGGGCAACGCGACCCCTAAGGGCGATCCGGCGTGGATCCTGGAGAACGGCGGGCGGATGTACGCCCAGATGTCGCCCCAGACCGACGAGTTCTTCCGCTTCATGATCGACCGCGAGCTCCTCGACCTCGAGACACGGAAGGGCAAGGCCGGAGGCGGCTACTGCAGCTACGTGGCCGACGAGGAGGCTCCGTTCATCTTCTCCAACTTCAACGGCACCTCCGGGGACGTGGACGTCCTGACCCACGAGGCAGGGCACGCCTTCCAGGGGTATAGGAGCCGCCGCTTCGAGATCCCGGAGTACCATTGGCCCACGCTAGAGGCCTGCGAGATCCACTCGATGAGCATGGAATTCTTCGCCTGGCCGTGGATGGACCGGTTCTTCGGCGAGGACGTCGACAAGTACCGCTTCTCCCACCTCTCGGGCGCCCTGCTCTTCATCCCGTACGGAGCGACCGTAGACGAGTTCCAGCACTGGGTCTACGAGCATCCCGAGGCGGGTCCCGCCGGGCGCAAGGCCGCGTGGAGCGCCATAGAGAAGAAGTACCTGCCGGGGCGGGACTACGGCGACGACGGGTTCCTGGCCTCGGGCGGCTACTGGTACCGGCAGGGGCACATCTTCGAGGACCCCTTCTACTATATCGACTATACCCTGGCCCAGGTATGCGCCTTCGAATTCTGGGGCAAGTCCAGGGCCGACGCCGCGAAGGCCTGGGCCGACTACCTCCGCCTCTGCGACCTCGGCGGCAGCAAGTCGTTCACCGAGCTCGTAGCCGCGGCGGGCCTGGGAAACCCGTTCGAGGACGGCGTCATAGACAGGATCGTCGCGCCCGTAGGCGCCTGGCTAGACGGCGTCGACGACGGGAGACTCTGAGCGAAGTCCCGGGGGCCGCGGGCCGCGGCGCGAAAAGGATTGACAGGCCCGATTCTCGCTCTATGATCGAGGAGTGACGACTCAAGGCACGATCGCGCTCCTCGACGTATCGTCCTCCTCCTATCCTGAGCGGCTATGCGCCGCCGCGCTCCAGGGACTGGCCAACCGCGGCGGGCCGAGGGTGTTCCTCGACTACGGCGTCTACGACGACCCCGAGGCCAGGCGCACCAACGAGGCGTTCATCGACGAGCGGGCCTGGCGCGGCAAGTACCGGGACATGCTGGGCGACCAGGACAGGCTCTGCCTGGACTACTACGAGGGCGCCCACGGGATCAGTGCCCGTCGCGTCGAGAGCCTTGACGCCCTGATCGCCGAGAACCGCTCGCTCGTCTCCGGCCGCGTCGTATGGGACGAGTCGATGCCGGACACGGCCAACGTCACGCTGATGCTCGCCGCGCGGGACGGCCTCCTGCCCGTTACGGCCGGCATGGCCGACCGCGCCGGGACGGCGGGCCTGCCTGTCGCCCACGACCTGCGCGGGCGATGGGCGGGGCGCCTGGAGCTATACCGCTGGGCCCTCGACGAGCTGTTCCCCGATTGCACCGAAGGCTCTATAGCCTGCGTCGAGCCCGAGTGGCGCAGGCCCGAATTCGCCGACTACCTCGTCCAGAACAGGATCTTCACCTACAGCCTATCCAGCGGGGGGAGCGGCGCGGGCGGGACGATACTGAGGCTCCTGGCCTTCGGCCCCGCGCCCCTGAGGGAGGCCGTCTTCGCCCTCGGCCTCGACGGGCCGTTACGGCGCCTCGGGCTCGCGCTCGCGGGCTCGGGATCGCCCGAGGCCCGCCTTTCCAACCGGATACAGAGGAAGACGCTCGCGCGACCCTACCCGACCATATTCGGCTGGCATACCGCGAGGGACGACGAGCTATCGTTCATGCTACAGCTTTCATCGAACGGGCTGCGCCTCGTTCCCGCGCACCTCGCCGCCAACTTCTCGTTCCATTCCCGCGTCGCTCCGTTACCGGCCGCCGGGACGGCCGCGGCCGGCCCCGCGGTCGCGGCCGCCCCCGCGCTTCTGGCCGGCCCCGCGGTCGCGGAACGGAAAACGGAAATAGATCCCGACGGCGTCTACGTCACGTTCACCCTGTCCGACGGCGACCAGCTCATGATGATGAACTCCGGCCAGCTGGGGAACTGGCGGAGCCCTTCCAGGGGCGCAGTACCGTTCAATTGGGAGGTCCAGCCGCTCCTGGCGGAGCTAGCGCCGGCCCTCCTCCAGCGCTACACGCGCAACGCCGCGCCTAGCGACTGCCTCGTGGCCGGGCCGTCCGGGGCGGGCTACGTCGTGCCGCCCCTCTGCCCCGACCTCCGCTCCTACATGTCCGAGACCGCGCGCCTCTGCGCCATGGCCGGGCTGACCGTCGCCACGAGCTACGTCGCCGACCCGCCGCGGCGGGTACTCCGCCGGCTCGCGCGATACAGGGGCGCCCTGGCCGGATTCCTGTGCGGCTACGCCGTCGTCGGGCGCGCGCCCCAGGGTATCAGGGACGGTTGCGTATTCGTAGCCAACGAGCTGCCGCTCGCCTCCGGGATCCACGACCCGGCCGAGCGGCTTCTCGAGCAGGTCAAGGCCAGGATCGAAGCGCCGGGCCCCCGGCCCCGCTTCATCGCGGCGCACCTATTCGCGTACCGCGCCGGCATCGACGACGTCGCGCGCTTCGTAGCGGGCGTCTCGGACGAGCGCGTCCATTTCGTCAGGGCGGACGAGTTCCTAGCCGCCGCTAGAGCGCATTATTCCAGGCACGATCGCGAGGGAGGCGGGGCATGATAAGCAAGCTAGCGCTACGGACGAAGATCGCCTACGGAGTCGCGGACCTCGGGATATCGCTGCTTACGGCGTCGATACAGTTCTTCCTCCTGTTCTTCTATACCGACATACTAGGCATAGACCCGGGCATCGCCGGCACGGCCCTCCTCGTGGGCAAGCTGACCTGGGACGCCGTCAACGACCCGCTCGTCGGCTACTTCTCCGACCGCACCCGTAGCCGATGGGGCAGGAGGAAGCCCTACATGCTGCTAGGCGCCATACCCTTCGGCCTCACGGTATGGCTGCTCTTCTCCCTGCCCCCGGGCCTTTCCGGGCTCACGGCCTTCCTCGCCGTGCTCGGCTCGTTCCTACTGGTCGACACGACCCAGACCCTCGTCAGCGTCCCGTACTACGCGCTCTCGGCGGAGCTGACGCTCGACTACGACGAGCGCACGTCGCTCATCTCGATACGCATGATATTCACCGTGCTCGGGTACATCCTCGGCGCGGCGGCGACGACGGCGGTCGTAGGCGCGTTCATGGGCCTGGGCTGGACGCGGACGGCCGCGTATAGCGGCATGGGCGCCGTCTTCGGCGTCGTCGCGGTCGTCACGACCCTCGTAACCGTCCTCGGCGTCAAGGAAACGCCCAACGCCGACCTGAAGCCGGCGGAGATGCCCGCGATGGCCCAGGTCAAGCACGTACTAGGCAACCGACCCTTCGTCAGGTACATGATAATAAGCACAATCGTCAGCATCAGCTTCACCCTGCTCACGAGCCTCCTCCCCTACTACCTTACGTACCAGCTGGGCATGTCCGCCCAGATCCCGCTCGTCATGATGGTGATGCTCGGGACGATCGCGCTCTTCCTCGTGCCGTGGCGCTACGCCTCGAGGCGCCTGAACAAGGGACCCGCGTACGCGCTCGGCCTCGCCATCGCGTCGGCGGCCGTACTCGTCGCCTTCTTCCTGCCTCGCGGCCCCACGCCTATCATATACGGCGTCGCCTTCTTCGCAGGACTGGGCTTCTCGGCGCAGTACGTCTTCCCGTGGAGCATGATCCCCGACGTCATAGAGATAGACCAGGCCCGTACCGGGGAGCGTCACGAGGGCGTCTATTTCGGCGTCAACGCCTTCCTAGGCAAGCTGACCGGGGCCGTAGGCATCGCCGCCAGCGGCTGGGCGCTCAAGCTCTACGGATACGAGCCGAACGTCGCTCAGAGCGATCGGGCGCTGTTCGGGATCAGGTTCTTCTTCGCCATCGTCCCCGTCGTCGCCTTTACGGCCTCGCTGCCGCTCCTCATCAAATACCCAATAACGAGGGAATCGCACGAGGCGCTAGCGAAAAAGCGGGAAGGATCGCCTACACTATAGACTATAGGGTCAAACCGACCGGAGGCGCCCATGGGATTCTTCGCATCGTCGGCCTTCGCCGCCTTCCTCTTCGGGGCGCTCAGCTCCGTCTCGTTGCCGATAGGGGCAATCGTAGGCATAGCGACGAAGCCGTCCAGGACGGTCATCTCGGCGGTCATGTCGTTCGGCGCCGGCTCCCTCATGGCGGCTATCTCCTTCGAGCTCGTGAACCCGGCCGTGGAGCGCGAGGGAGCGGGTTTCGCCCCCCTCGCCCTCGGGCTCCTCGTCGGGTGCCTCGTCTTCATCGCCCTCTCCCGGGCGGCCGACGAGAGGGGGGCCGCCGCCAGGACCCGCTCGACCCTCGCCTCGAGCCTGCGTTCCAAGAAGAGGCGCCGCGCCGAGGCGATCCTCGAACGCCTCGGCTCCGTGGACATCCTGCGATCGCTCCCTCCCGAGCAGGTCCAAGCCATCGTGCCGTTCGTCCAGCTCCGCTCGTTCGCCGCCGGCGCGCCCGTGTTCGTACAGGACGGGATAGGCGACTCGATGTACATCATAGACTCAGGATCGGTCTCCATCGAGTACGTCGACGGATCGGGGCTGAGGTCGACGGTAGCCGAGCTCGGGCCCGGGCAGACCTTCGGGGAGATGGCGATCGTCTGGAACGCCCCGAGGACGGCGGACGCCGTTCCCCTGACGGACACGACTGCCTTCGAGATAAAGCGGGAGGACTTCGAGCTACTATGCGGCGCTAGCCCCGCGCTCAAGGAGGCCGTGGCGGCCCTGGCGGCCGAGCGCGGCAGGACGGGGATGATACCGGCGGCGGCGAGGAGCGGCGAGGAATGGGCCCGGGAGGCCGCGCGGCATCTCGACGAGACTTCGTTCCGGCCGTCCGAGACGGAGCTCAAGACGGCCGCCGTCGAATCCCACGCCTCGGCGGCCAGCGCCATATGGCTAGGCCTGCTTCTCGACGGCATACCGGAATCCCTGGTCATAGGCGCCAGCATGTCGGGCTTCAGCGCGAGCCCGGCCCTCATAGCCGGACTGTTCATGGCCAACCTGCCGGAATCGCTCTCCGGCGCGACGATGATGAAGGAAGCCGGGACGAGGACGCCGCGCGTCGTCTGGATGTGGACCTCGCTCGTCCTGGCCGTGGGCATAGGCGCGCTTCTCGGCAACATGATAGCGGAGGCCCTCTCGCCGTTCGCGCATTCGCTCTTCGAGGGCCTCGCCGCCGGCTCCATGCTCGCGATGATAGCCCAGACGATGCTTCCCGAGGCCTACGAGCGCAACGTACGCACGGTCGGCCTCTTTACGGTGCTGGGCTTCATAGCGACCGTGTTCTTCCATACGCTCGGCTAGGCAGGCCCCTATCTGTACGCGGCGAGGTATTCCTCGAACAGCGTTCCGGCGTCTATCCGCCTTAACCCCTCGTCGAAGACGCGAGCCAGCTCCCGGCCTTCCGGTCCCTCCTTGAAGCAGACGAACAGGTCCTTCTCCTCGAGTAGCGCAGGATTGAATGTTAATGCCGATCCGCTTGCGTGGGCATTAAAAAACCGGAAACGCCGTCAGCGCATCCGGTCCTTAGAGTATCGACAGCGCAATAGCATCGGTCCTACCCTATTACGGGTTTTCGATCATGCCGGGGATGGATACGAGAAGCGGCCCCGCTCTTCCCTACGGAGGGTTTTCGCGTATAGCGAGGATGAGCGCGAGAAACGAGAACCCCCGCGTCCCCGACGGCATACTTCCCGTATGTCGAGGGGCGCGGGGGTTCGAGAGACGAAGCGATCGCCTCGCTATGCGCGAAAACTAGGCTTCGGCGATCAGGAGCGTCTTCGCGTCCAGCTTAATGCTCAGGTCCGAAGGGTTCATGCGGCCGTGGTCCTTGACGACGACGAAGTGGATATACTCGGCCTTCGGGTCGAGGACGATGAGGACGGCTATCTCATCGAGGAAGGGTCTCAGGATGACGGGGACGTTCTTCTTGTCGAGGAGGGGCTCCTCGCCGGTCATCGTGCAGGAATACCAGAATTCCAGCTTCATCTCGGCGGCGAAGGCCCGTACCTGGGAGAAGTGCCCGGCGTCGGCCCGCGCGAAATCGAAGCCGTCGGCTATGACGGCGTCGGCGTCGAAGCCTCCGTCCACTATCATCGCGCGCAGCGACTTGAGGATCTGGTCGGTGCTCACGCCCTCCTGGTTGAAGTTCATGATGACGCGGTTCTTCATCAGGTCGTCGTGCACGGAGGAGTAGTCCTCGAGGTTCTTGCGCTTGGCGACCTCGTTGAAGATGTTCTCGTACCACGATATGACGTAGCTCGTATGGGTCGTGAAGGACACGTGGATGACCTTCTTGCCCTGCATGAGCTTGTCCAGGGCTAGCTGGACGAGGACGCTCGTCTTACCGATGCCCTTGCGGCTCGCTATGACGCCGATATTGCCAGCCTTGAGACCGCCCTCGATGCCCCGCTCGAGTACGCGAACGGGACTCTTCTTGATCAGCTCCTCTTTAAGCATGGGAACTCCTTACGATGTCGGTTGAGTTGGTGCGAAGCGTTACTGCCAGGTCCGCCGCGGCCGCGGGGGACCGCGCCAAATGTATCACGAATTCGAGTATACGACCGATCCCGTTAAAACGCAAACGGGCCGGAACGAATCCGGCCCGCGCGTCTCGTGGGATCTAGCGGCCCTGTTCCTTGCGGCGCTGCTCCTCGTACTCCTTGCGGAGCTGCTCGGAGACGCTCGTGGGGACCTTGCCGTACTTGAGGAATTCCATGGAGAATTCGGCCTTGCCCTGGGTCATGGAGCGGAGCACGGTCGAGTAGCCGAACATCTCGGAGAGCGGGACCTCCGCCTCCACGCGGCAGAACGACGCCTCCTCGGTGCTCGCGGTGATCAGGCCGCGCCTCTGGTTTACGGAGGCGAAGATATTGCCCTGGAACTCCGCGGGACCCTCGGCGACCACCTTCATGATAGGCTCGAGTATGGCCGGCTTGGCCTTCTCGTAGGCCTCGCGGAAGGCGCCGATGGCGGCCAGCTGGAAGGCTATGTCCGACGAGTCGACGGCGTGGCTCGCGCCGTCGTTGATGACGCAGCGGATATTAACCACGGGGAACCCTATCAGGGAGCCCTTCTTGACCGCTTCCTTGAAGCCCTTGTCGCAGGACGGTATGTACTCGTTGGGTATCGAGCCGCCCTTGATGGAGTCGACGAACTCGTAGACGGCGCCGTCGATGGGCTCCATGTATCCGGCGACGCGGCCGTACTGGCCGGAACCGCCCGTCTGCTTCTTGTGCGTATAGTTGAACTCGGCGCGCTGGCTGATGGCCTCGCGGTAGGCAACCTGGGGCATGCCGGTCGTCACCTCGCACTTGTACTCGCGGCGCATGCGCTCTATGTACACCTCGAGGTGGAGCTCGCCCATGCCCTTGATGATCGTCTCGTTGCTCTCCGGGTCAACGAAGGTCTGGAAGGTCGGGTCTTCCTTCGTGAAGCGGTTGAGGGCCTTGGACATCTGGTCGGAGCTCTTCTTGTCGGAGGGCGTGATAGCCAGCGAGATCACGGGCTCGGGGACGAACATCGACGTCATGGCGAAGTTGACCGACGGGTCGCAGAACGTATCGCCCGAGGCGCACTCGATGCCGAACAAGGCTACGATGTCGCCGGGGCCGCCCTCGGAGATGTCCTCCATCGCCGAGGCGTGCATGCGCACGAGCCGCCCTACCTTGAACTTCTTGCGGGCGCGCGTGTTGAACAGCTCGCTGCCCTTCTTGAGCTCTCCCTGGTAGATGCGGACGTAGGTCAGCTGGCCGTACTGGCCGTCCTCGAGCTTGAACGCGAGCGCCACGGTCGGCAGCTTGGCGTCGCAGACGACTACCTGCTCCGCCTCGTTCTTGTCCAGGTCCAGGGCTATGTTCTTGACCTCGGTCGGATCCGGCAGGAAGTCCACGACGCCGTCGAGGAGGAGCTGGACGCCCTTGTTCTTGTACGCGGAGCCGACGAAGACGGGTACGAACTGCTGGGCGATCGTGCCCTTGCGGATGGCGGCCTTGATCATCTCGGGCGTCTCGGCGCCCTCGAGGTAGGCCTCGGCGAGCTCGTCGGAGAACATCGACGCGCAGTCGAGGAGCTCCTCGCGGTACTTGGCCGCGTCGGCCGCCAGGTGCGCGGGGATCTCGGCGTAGCGGATATCGATGCCGCCCTCGCCGTCGAAGTACACGGCCTTCATCATGATGAGGTCGACGAGGCCCTCGAGCTTGTCCTCGAGCCCTATGGGCATGGTCACGAAAGCGGCGTTGAGCCCGAGCTTCTCGACGATCTGGTTCTTGACGCGGAACGGATTGGCGCCCGTGCGGTCGGCCTTGTTGATGAAGGCCAGGCGCGGCACGTGGTAGCGCTTGAGCTGTCGATCCACGGTAAGCGTCTGCGACTGGACGCCGCCGACGGAGCAGAGGACCAGCACCGCGCCGTCGAGCACGCGGAGCGAGCGCTCGACCTCGATGGTGAAGTCGACGTGCCCGGGGGTATCGATCAGGTTGATCGTCGTGTCCTTCCACTGGACGTTGGTCGCCGCCGAAGCGATCGTGATGCCGCGCTCGCGCTCCAGCTCCATCGAGTCCATCGTCGCGCCGACCCCGTCCTTGCCGCGGACCTCGTGGATCGCGTGGATCTTGTTGCAGTAGAACAGGATACGCTCGGAGAGCGTCGTCTTGCCGGAGTCGATGTGGGCGCTGATGCCGATATTGCGCATCTTCGAAATTTCGAAAGCCATGCTCTTGCCTCTACCTTCGCACAGGGTATGGTCCGGGCACCGGAAGGCGCCGTCCTCGAGTTACGTCGTTCTATGTATTGAATCTCGAGCCCGCTCCCACAGGCCCCAAAGCCCTTCGAGACATCCGCGTTCTTCGCGGCCGCTTCGTTTAAGCATCGGTTTTACGCGGAAAGCGCGGTTGATTGAAAGAAACGTACTCGCATCGCAGTATAGTGATACGCGTTAGCAGAATCAAGGGGGGAGCGAGTTGTCAAGGGAAAAAGAGCGGGGAACGGGGGTCGCCTAAAAAAAACTAGTCGGCCAGAGAGACATATCGTACTCAGCGGAGTGCCCCTGGGGATTACAGCTCACCGGTACCGTACGGAAAACGGAATCTCCTCAAACAGCCGCAGCCGCCCTAGGAGGGCGGCCGCGGTTCATGCATCATTCTACAAGGGAGTACTGTACTTAAGGAGCGCTCATAACTTCCATATCGCTTAGTAGGAGATTAATGCCTGAATGGTCGCCAGGACTGATGTGGACGGGATAGGTCATCATATAATAAATACGTTCATTCATGTCAGAGAGCACGAAATAGACATTTTGGGCAGTAGCGCTTGGGGGAAAGGTCATAGACCACGAACCGGCCGCATCTATAGTCGCGAGGCCAAGTACCGCTTCCTGGCTTAGTACCGGTGCGCTTAATGCATACAGAGCGCAACTACTCAAGTCAATCCCGCTAGCGCCCACGAAGACGGAGCCGCCGATAGTGCTTCCGAATTTATTCATATCGGACAGCACCAAGGCCTGTCCGGAGACGGCAACCTGAGCTAACGATATAGGCACCTTGATTGAATACGCTTCGGCGACCATTTCTCCAAGAGCGCGGCAGGCCCATATCCATACGTCCCGTGAGCCCGTCGCTAGTATTTCGACGGGCATGTTCCACGTAAAAGAACCGTCGGCAGCGACTATGGGACAACCACCTATCCCTGTCAGCAACGCGTTGTAGGCGTCGGTCACGGTGGAGGGGTCTTCCGTGGTAGCGAAAACGTACCAGCTCGCGGGGTCTATGGCTACGCCGGAGCTACCAGCCGTCAAAGTACCGCTCAACGCTACATTGTTCTTGACTATATCGAGCCCTATTCCTGTTATAGCGGCATCGCCGGCGGGAACGGTATAGGGTATGACCTCATTATAACTTGTACCATCGATAGTGTTGGAGAGGTGCATGAACACGGTCTCTCCGGCGACTAGACCCCCAGTTACAATACTCCATGTCCCGTCCGCGGCACTCGTGTCATGGCCATAGTTTTTTGTATTTTGGCCGTACACCGCAGTAGACTGAAGGCTTATATTCCAGCCTACGTTGCTTTTCGTCACGCTATTAACCATCATGCTAACGCTACCGGACAGCGTCCTCAATTTTAGCTCTAGCGCTATATTGGCGACATCAACATCCTTGTACGTTACTGAAGAGGTTAAATATACCTGACTACCGTGATTAGGCGAGTTTACTCTGAAGTAAACGGGAGTATCCTGGTCGACGGCATCCAGGTTCAAGGTCCATGCGCCGCTAGAATCGCTTACAAAGCTTCCGCTGGTGGAAGAATTTTCAGAACCCGTCGATACAAATATTGTCATAGTTTCAGGAGCTTGGGCTATTCCGTCCTTACTCAACGCGAAGGTACCGCTTAAGGTTACCCTTGAGGCGTCCTCCGCTAACGCGATACCGCTTATGTCCTGGTCGGATACCGTAATAGTCTGAGCGCAGTAACGAAAGACATAGGATGAGCCATCGAGTTTTACCAGCGAGAAGTACACGGTAGTGGGGGCCTTAAGCGCCTGGATATCCATGGTCCAAGTGACGCCCGTACCCGTCGACGCCGTCCCGATGGCGGTTTCGTAAGGGTGCTCAGGATCGGTAAAGGCGCCGACGCTCACTCCAGTCTGGGCAACGCCGTTTATCTTGAAGTCGACGGTACCGCTCAGGGTTATGACGGGTACGAAGTCGGAGTCGGAGAACGAAAACGTTCCCGTCGTCTCCATGTTAGGGTAGATGCGCACGAGCTCCGTGCGCATAGCCGCGGTACAATCGCCTGTCAGCGCAACGGTAAGAAGGTAATAGCCGGGGGCGCACGATACGGTACCGCTGTAAGTCCAGTCGGCGCTGGAAGCGTCCACCGTGAAATCGCCCAAGGCGGCATCGACTATAGCGGTACCCGCGTCGCCGGTATCGACGGTATAGGGCTTAAGGCTTATAGCGCATGAACTGGCCTTCAAGCCTTGGGGAACGACGATACTATAGGTAAAGTCGCCGTTAGAGCCGCTCGTGATGGAGCTTATGGCTATATCGACCTTAGCGGGTACGCCGTCCACGACGGTAACGGTAGCGCTTCCTTCGGCCACGGCTATATCGGCGCCCTTAAATTTCGCGTACCCTATCGCCTTGATAGTCCAATCTCCGGCTTCGAGGGCTATACCATCAAGAAAGGCGTTAGTTATGTCTTCCTCGTTCGCTTTAGGGTCCTGCCCGTCAAGCCCCGTAAATTCCAAGGCGTACTTAGTAAAGACGGGCGCCGTAGGCAATAAGGTCCTGGCCGAAGCGCCGCCGCCGTTTATCGATACGCTTAATAATCCGCCAGGGGAAGAGTCTCCGCCGGCCGCGCTATCGGTGGCCAAGGGATTGGTACAGGCGGCTATCAGCATTGACAAGGCGCAGATGCAAGCCGCCAAGGACAGTCCGCGGAAAGCTTTATTGGTATTTGTCGTTTTCATCGCATCGCTCCCTTACAGCCTATTCTCTACGCGGATTTTGACGCTCTTAGAGTACGCTTGGCTGCCATTACTCACGATGGCCATCAAGGTGTGGACTCCTATGGAGCTATCGGTATCGTACGCGGTAACCGTACATGAGGAACCGGTAGTCGTCCGCTTACTACCGTCGAAGTACCATACTATTGACGTATATGATCCAGCGACCGTCGCGGTGAACGAATTGGGACTCGAGCTTTTATAGATGTAATTTACTTCGCTTCCAGACAGATCGATAACCTCATCGGCTATTCCGGTGAAGGTAAAGCTCACGCCGCTAGCTATAACGTGGATGGCGCATGAGGCGGTTTTCCCGCCGTCATCGGTCTGTACCGTTATTATAGCATCGCCGGCGCTAACGGCCGTAACGAGGCCGTTAGCGCTTACCGTAGCCACGCCCGCGGCGCTACTCGTCCACGCGCATGTCTTGGTATCGGCGGCAAAAGGCGCGATAGAGGCGGTCAGCTGCAAGGCGTTACCGCTGGATAGGATCGCGGACGTCTTATCGAGACTAACGCCGGTCACGGGCGTAATAACGGTTACTTCGCACGTTACGGTCTTACCGCTTGCGGACGTAGCGGTGATAGTCGCAGTACCCGTTTTAATGGCCTTGACGAGGCCGTCAGAATCCACCATGGCGACGCCGATATCGGACGAAGACCATGTGACATTCTTGTCGCTGGCATCGGCAGGCAGAACCGTGGCTACCAGGCGCTGTGAATAATCCCTGGCTATCGTCGCGGCGCTCGTATTCAACTCGACGCTCAGCTCTGGCACGTTAACCGTAACCGCGCAGGTAGCGGTAAGGCCGCCGTCCGCCGACCTTACGGTAATGACGGCGTTCCCTACTGCGAGAGCGCTCACGATACCGGCGTCGGATACGGTAACGACGCTTTCCGCGCTCGAAGACCAGGCGAGGTTCTGATTGGTTGCGCCCGATGGGTTTATCGTGGCTATGAGCACCCTGGTAGCGCCTTTGGCTATAGTCACGTCCGACTTATTCAGGGTGACTCCCGTAACGGGAACCGCGGTAGCGCTAACAGTAATAGAGCACTCGGCTAAATATCCTCCATCGACAGTCTTAGCAGTAATGACTGCGCTTCCGGCGGATATCGCCGAAACCAGCCCCGATGCTGATACGGTCGCTACGCCCTCGGCGCTAGAAGACCACAATACGGACTGGTTAGTCGCGTCAGTAGGCGAGGTTATAGCGGTCAGTTGCTCGGAATCGCCCAAAAGTAGAACAGTAGAAGGCTTATTAATGCGTACGCTGATAACCGCTACGGGTGCGCTCGTTACCGTCACCACGCAGCTCGCGGTCTTTGCGCCATCGGTCGTAGTAACGGTGATAGTCGCGCTTCCGGCGGCCTTGGCGGTCACGAGTCCCTCGGCCGAGACCGAGGCGACGGCGTCCGAGCTCGACGACCAGGTAACGCTCGCGTCGGTCGCCTCGGCCGGGCTGACAGTCGCGCTCAGCTGCTCCGTAGCGCCTACCAGTATGGTCGTGGATGGCTTATTGACGCTTACGCCGGTAACCGCTACGGGAGCGCTCGTAACCGTTACCGCGCAGCTTGCGGTCTTAGCTCCATCGGTCGTTGTCACGGTTATAGTCGCGCTTCCGGCGGCCTTGGCGGTCACGAGCCCCTCGGCCGAGACGGAGGCAATGGCTTCGGCGCTCGACGACCAGGCGACGCTCGCGTCGGTCGCCTCGGCCGGGCTTACGGTGGCGGTCAGCCGCCCCGTGGCGCTTACGGTGAGAGAAAGGCTCGACTTATCGAGGCTTACGCCGCTTACCGCGACGGATCCGTTGGGATCGACAGGCGGCGGGCATGATGTCAATAAGGCGACGATGGCTAGGCATGCCATCGCCATGAATGCGCTCACGCGGAATTTCATGAAGCTCTCCTTAAATCATTACAAATAGCGATCGCTAATAAAGGTTTATACAATACAGAGCATATCACCAACTATGTATATCCGCTACTTGGCGCGCACGAATAACGATCCTAGCAGTAGGACGCATGTATAATCGAAAGTATATTAGGTTTTTCCGACCGGAAGAAAATAGAAAATTCGGACTCGCTCATACGATGTGTTTCTATAAGTAACTACACCACAACGAATTAAGTACGAATTTCTTTGACATCGGGGCGAATGCGGCTATAGAATGCGCCGGTACCCGCCCCCGGCGGTATAGAAGGAGCGCATCATGGAACTGCCTTGGGCCGAACCCTATAGGATGAAGACGATAGAGCCGATCAGGCGATCGACGAGGGAGGATCGCGACGCGTGGATACGCGAGGCGAGGTATAACCTCTTCAACCTGAGGAGCGAGCGGGTCTACGTCGACCTCCTGACGGATTCCGGCACGGGGGCCATGTCCAGCGCCCAATGGGCGGAGATGATGCTAGGCGACGAGAGCTACGCCGGCGCCAGCTCGTACTACAAGCTCAAGGCGACGATCGAGGAGCTCCTCGGCTTCGAGCATTTCCTGCCCTGCCACCAGGGAAGGGCCGCCGAGAACGTGCTCTTCTCGGCCCTCATCGGCGTGGGCGACGCGGGGGCCGGCAAGGTCGTGCCTGGCAATAGCCACTTCGACACCACCAAGGGCCATATCGAGTTCCGCAAGGCCCACGCCATAGACTGCACCATAGCCGAGGCCTTCGATACGCAGGCGGAGCACCCGTTCAAGGGCAACGTCGACCTGGGCAAGCTCGAGGCCGTGTACGAGGCGCATCCTCGAGAGGACGTCCCGGTATGCATCCTGACCGTCACCTGCAACAGCTCGGGCGGCCAGCCCGTCAGCATGGAAAACATCAAGGACGTCTCGTCGCTGTGCAGGAAGTACGGCGTGCCGCTGTTCTTCGACTCCGCGCGCTTCGCGGAGAACGCGTACTTCATAAAGACGCGAGAGCCGGGCTACGAGGACAAGGGGATCAGGGAGATAGTCCGCGAGATGTTCTCGTACGCGGACGGCATGACCATGTCCAGCAAGAAGGACGGCATCGTCAACATAGGCGGCTTCGTAGCGTTCAGGGATAAGGCGCTGTGGCAGAAGGCCAGCACCTTCAACATCATGTTCGAGGGCTTCAATACCTACGGCGGCATGGCCGGGCGCGACATGGGGGCCCTTTCAGTCGGCCTCAAGGAGGCTTGCGAGCTCGACTACCTGACGGCCCGCGTCGGCCAGGTGGCCTACCTAGGCAGGCTCCTCACGGGCTACGGCATCGCGGTACAGCGCCCCTACGGCGGCCACGCAATATTCGTCGACGCAAAGCGGCTCCTGCCCGCCATGCCCAGGGAAGAGTTCATCGCGCAAACCCTCGGCGTCGAGCTGTATAAGGAAGCGGGAATACGCGGCGTCGAGATAGGCACCCTGCTCGCCGACCGGGACCCGGAGACGGGAGAGGAGCGCTACCCCGCCCTCGAGCTCCTGCGCCTCGCCATACCGCGCCGCACCTACACGAACGCCCACATGGACTACGTCGCCGCGGCCCTGGCCAACGTCAAGGAGCGCGCCGCCTCGATTAAGCGCGGCTACCGCATCGTCTCCGAGGCCCCGATAATGCGCCACTTCACCGTAGAGCTAGAACCGGCCGAATAGCGCAACGTAGCCGCCTGGCGCCGCCGCGCGTGAAGTGGCGGCGCGCACGGACGCGCGCCTCGGAACCGCCGGCGCAGCGAAGCGAGCCGGTACGTCACGGATGACGATGCGCCACTTCACCGTGGAGCTGGAACCGGCCGAATAGCGCTATCCAGCCACTGGAATCGACATGCTTGAAGCGGCGGCGCGCCATGGACGGCGCTCCGCCTGAAAGTCCGCGTATCGTCTACCGCGCGACGCGCGCAACGGGCCGTCTATGATAAAACATCGTAGAATGCCGCCCATTCCGTGGCAGGAGGCGCCAGGGCTATCGCGGCTTTTTTGTTGACATATGCATGCTTCAGAGACAGACTGCTTCCCACCGATGAAGCATTTTTTTGGATCGGCACTACAAACACCGATTCTGCTCCTCCTTTCCGGCTTGGGGCATGGCTATGCGCTGTTGCA
>JAHIWG010000130.1 GCA_018816345.1 Spirochaetota bacterium
CTCGAGCGTTCCGAGCAGACCCTGCGCGCCGGGCGCTCGTCCTATCGGGTCAAGGGCTACTGGGGCCTCCCCGAGTTCGATACTCCCTCCTTCGCGACCGAGATGATGATCGGCATGTGCGAGAACGCCATGGCCGGGCTGCTCACTCGACGGGCCCTCGTCGTCAATCCGGGGGTGGGGCGGACCGCCGGCTACATCAGGGCCAGGGCCAAGGGAGCGACGATAGACCTGTGCGGACGCGACTCGCTCGCGCTCGCCGCCAGCGCCGCGAACCTGGGCTCGGGCCCCGCCGGCGCCCGGGCGGACGGCGACTCAGTACCCGCGCCAGCAGTCGCCGCGTACGCCTTCACGGCCGAGCTTCCGGACGCGTCCTACGACCTCGTCGCCGAGCAGCCCGATATTACCCCGCGCGTCGACACCTTCGACTCGTGCTGGTCGGAGGCGGCCCGCGTCCTCAAGCGCGGCGGCTCGTACGTCTCGGCCATGCCGTCGGCCGCGATGGATCGTTTCGAGAAGCGACGGCCCAAGGGCTTCGTTCGCGTCGCCGAGCGCAAGAAGAAGGGCTTCGCCTGCGCCGCGTGGAGGCTGGAGTCGTAAGGATTTTCCTCCGGAAGTGTCGCATTTCAGCTTGTGCAACGGCCGTTTCGGGTATAAAACTTTTTCGACAGAAGGAGAGCGCCCGAAATGAATCTCGATAGCCTCAGGCACGCGCGGCTGCGCGAGTGGATAGACGAGAACGTCGCGATGTGCATGCCCGACGACGTATACGTATGCGACGGCGGCCGCGAGGAGGCCGATCGCCTGGCCGAGCGAATGCTCCGCTCCGGCAGCTTCAAGCGCCTCGAGAAGCGGCCTAACTCGTTCTACGTACGGAGCGACCCGGGCGACGTCGCCAGGGTCGAGAACAATACCTTCATATGCTCCCGATTCCGGGAGGAAGCCGGCCCGACCAATAACTGGCGCGATCCCCAGGAGATGAAAGGCGAGCTCAGGCAGCGTTTCTTCGGCTCGATGCGAGGGCGCACGATGTACGTCGTGCCCTTCTCGATGGGGCCCGTCGGCGGGCCCTTGTCGCAGATAGGCGTCGAGATTACCGATAGCCTCTACGTCGTCCTCAACATGCGGATCATGACGCGGATGGGCGCGGCCGTGCTCAAGGAGCTGGAGCGGGACAGGCCGTTCGTCAAGTGCCTGCACTCGGTGGGCTATCCCCTGACGGCGGGCCGCAGGGATATAGCGTGGCCCTGCGACGCCAATAACAAGTACATCGTCCACTTCCCCGAGGAGCGGGCCATATGGTCCTACGGCTCGGGCTACGGCGGCAACGCCCTGCTGGGCAAGAAGTGCTACGCCCTGCGCATAGCGAGCGTGATGGCCCGCGACCAGGGCTGGCTCGCCGAGCACATGCTCATCCTAGGCATCACCAACCCGGAGGGCAAGAAGAAGTACGTCGCCGCGGCCTTCCCCTCCGCCTGCGGCAAGACTAACCTGGCGATGCTCGTGCCTAACATTCCCGGCTGGAAGGTCGAGACGGTAGGCGACGACATAGCCTGGCTCCGCTGGGGCGACGACGGCAGGCTCTACGCCATAAACCCGGAATACGGTTTCTTCGGCGTAGCCCCCGGCACGAGCATGAAGTCCAACCCCAACGCGATGATGTCCGTGGAGAAGAACAGCATCTTCACGAACGTGGCCCTGACCCCCGACGGAGACGTCTGGTGGGAAGGCATAGGCTCGGAGCCGCCGGCGGGACTCGTGGATTGGCTGGGCGAGCCGTTCGACCCGGGCAAGGGCAAGCCCGCGGCCCATCCGAACAGCCGCTTCACCGCGCCCGCCGCGCAGTGCCCCGTCATCGACCCCGCCTGGGAGGATCCCAAGGGCGTGCCCGTCAGCGCCATACTGTTCGGGGGGAGGCGGGCCGGCACGGTACCGCTCGTGCACGAGGCCCTGGACTGGGAGCACGGCGTGTTCATGGGTTCCATCGTCTCCAGCGAGACGACGGCCGCCGCTACCGGGGCGGTCGGGCAGCTCAGGCGCGACCCCTTCGCGATGCTGCCGTTCTGCGGCTATAACATGGGCGACTACTTCCACCATTGGCTCAGGATGGGCGAGCGCTCCGGCGTGGTGCATCCCAAGTTCTATTACGTCAACTGGTTCCGCAAGGGAGCGGACGGCAAGTTCCTCTGGCCCGGCTTCGGCGACAACGCACGCGTCCTCAAGTGGATCTTCGAGCGCTGCGACGGCGCGGGGGAGGCCGTGGAGACGTCGATAGGCATAGTCCCCGCCCCCGGCGCCCTGGATCTCGAGGGCCTCGACGCCAAGCCGGAGGCGATCGCCGAGCTCCTGGCCGTGCGCGAGGACGAGTGGCTGGCCGACGTGCCCGGCATCAGGGCGTTCTTCGGGAGCTTCCACGACGGCTTCCCCGAGGAGCTCTCGGCCAGGCTCGAGTGGCTGGAGCGCCGCCTGCGTAACCCCTCGGCGCATAAGACGCGGAGCGCCATCGCCTAGTCGCGACGACCGCCAAGGCGACGCGATCGCCAAGGCGACGCGACCGCCAAGGCGCGGCGATTGCCTAACGGCCGTTAAAGGCCTTAGAATGATACCGGCGGCCTGCCATGCCGGAGGCGCGCCGGGAGGCGTCCGCTATGCTAGCCGCGAGAACGAAGAAGCTATATGCCATCGACCCCCGGTCGTGGGAGCATCCCGCCGACAAGGCGGCCCTCGCCGCCCTACGGGGCGTTAAGGGGCTCGACGACGTAGCAAAATTCGTGTTCGGGAAGACGGGCGAGCAGTCGCTCCGGCTGCTCCATATTGCGTCGTCCGTGCGGGTTACGCCTAACCAGTTCCCGCGGGTCCATCAGATGATGGAAAGGACGGTAGACGCGTTCGACTGGGGCTACAGGCCCGAGGTCTTCGTGACCCAGAGCCCCTTCTTCAACGCGGGCGTCTACGGCGTCGCCGAGCCTTTCGTAGTGCTGAATAGCTCCGTCGTCTCACGCCTGGACGACGCGGAGCTGGCCTGCGTCGTAGCCCACGAGATGGGCCATATCATGAGCGGCCACGCGGCCTATAAGACCCTCCTATGGCTACTGCTCAACCTGTCGACTAATATCGCTCCGGCCGCCGAGCTCGTCATCGCCCCGATCGTCGCGGCCCTACGCGAGTGGGACCGCAAGAGCGAGCTGTCGGCGGACAGGGCCGGCCTGCTCGCTACCCAGTCCGAGGACCCGAATTACGCCGTGCTGATGAAGATGGCGGGCGGCGACGACGTCACCCAGCTCAATATGAACGATTTCTTCGCCCAGGCCGAGGAGTACGAGAGCCGCAAGGGCTTGCTGGACGGCATCCACAAGATACTCAATACGGTGTGGGAATCGCATCCTTTCCCGGTGATACGCCTAAAGGAGCTCCGGTCATGGGCCGCATCGGGCCAGTACCGGGCCATCCTCGACGGCAATTACCTGAAGCGCGGTTTCTACGAGGCGGACGCGGCCTCCGATATCAAGCGGGGCTTCGATTTCTATAAGGAAGAGCTGGCGAAGGGCGACGATCCCCTGTCTACGGCGGCCCGCTCCCTGGGAGAGGGCCTTAATAAACTGGGCGAGGGCATCGGAGAGGCGCTCAAGGGACTGTTCTAGCGGCGCAGTCGCGGCACTTCCCCGAGAGGTACATCGTATGCCTCGAGACGCGTAGGCCGAGTTCCCTCTCGAATTCCGAAACGAGGCCGCCTATCCTGCAGGCGCCGAGGTCTATGAACCGGTGGCACGACTCGCAGTGGAACCAGTGGCGATGCGGGGCGTTGGCGCCCACGTAGAATCGCTCGACCCCGCGCTCCGCGCAGTGCAGCACGAACGACTCGGCGAGGCCCTCGTCCTCGAGGTAATGGAGCGCCCGGTAGACCGTCGCCTGGTCGCAGCAGCCCGCGACCGCCGCCGCGACGCCTCCCGCCGACATGGGCTCTCGGGAGCCGTTCAGGGTCTCGAGCACCGCGGCCCTCGCCCTGGTCATGCCGTCGTCTCCGCCGCGCGGGGCTTCCTCCCGGTAGCCCTGGAGCGGATCGCGACTATGGCGGCAATCGTCAGGAACGCCGCGCCGGCAAAGACGACGACGACCGCTCCCGCCGGCATGTCCAGCGCCCAGCTCGCCGCGAGGCCCCCCGCCGTGAAGGCCGCGGATAGGACGGAGCCGCCTATCATCATCGCGGCGAGGTTCCTGGCCGCGAACCCGGCGGTCCCGGCCGGCAGGGTCAGCATCGCGATGACCATGACTATGCCCACGAAGGTCTGGAGCAGCACTATGGCGACGGCCGTCACAGCGAGCGTGGCCACGAAAACGGCGTCCGTGGGCACGCCCCTGACGCGGGCGAATTCCTCGTCGAAGGCGCTCGCCTCTATCTGGGGGTAGAAGCGCCAGGCCAGGAAGACGACGATCGCGTCGAGGACGGCGAGCATGACGAGGTCGCGGGTCGAGACGAGGAGTATGTTGCCGAAGAGGTAGCTCATGGGGTCGGCGTAGCCCGGGGTCTTGGCGATGAATAGGACGCCCACGCTCATGCCTACGGCCCAAAGGGCGTTTATGACCGTGTCCTCCCGTTGCTTCGCCTTGAGCGAGACGAAGCCTATTATCGCCGCCGACGCCAGGGCGAATACCAGGGCCCCCGCGATAGGAGGCAGGCCCGGGAAAACGCCCTTGGCCGCCAGGTAGAGCGCCATGCCTATCCCGCCCAGCACCGCGTGCGATATGGCGCCGGCGAGACCGGCGATACGCTTGACCGTCACCACGGAACCGATGACGCCGAACAGTACGGATGACAGGAGCCCCGCGGCCAGCGCGTTGCGAACGAACGGCATCGACGGGTCGAGGAGGGCGGAAATATAGCCGCTCATAGCCCCGCCTTCCCGCCGCAGCAGCCGTCGTCCGGCAGTTCCGTGTCATGGAGCACCTGCAGCGCGGGGCCGCCGTACTGATCGCTGGCGACGTGGGAAGCGGGCGTCGCCAGATGCCTGATGACGCTGCGCCCGTGCCCGCGCTCCCCCACGCAGAACACGGAGTCGGTGAGCGCGGTGACGAAGCCCGTGTCGTGGGTCACGACCAGTATGGTCGCCTCGCCCTTCAGCCCGCCGAGCGTCTCGAATAGCCTGGCCTCGCTCTCCGCGTCCATGTTGGCCGTAGGCTCGTCGAGGACCAGCAGTTCCGGCTCGGCGGCCAGGGCCCTGGCCACGAGGACGCGCCGCCTCTGCCCTCCGGAAAGGGCGGAGTAGGGGCGGCCGGCGAGCTCCGAGACGTCGGCCATCGCGAGCGCGTTCAGTACGGCCCTCTCGTCGTCCCTGCCGTAGCGCCTCGTCGAGCTATGGAGCCGGCCCATCCTGACGACCTCGGCTACGGAGATGGGGAAGGCGGGGTCGTACGACACGTGCTGCGGCACGTAGCCGATGGAGCGCCTCGCCTCCTCGGGCGGCAGGCCGAGCACCGAGACGCGGCCCGCGGAGGGCCTGGCCAGGCCGAGCAGGAGCTTGAGCACCGTCGTCTTGCCGGCGCCGTTAGGGCCGACGAGGGCGGCGAATTCGCCCGCGTGGATATGGAAGCGCGCGCCGTCGAGGACGGGTACCTCGCCGTACGAGAACGATACGTCGTCGAAGCGCACGGCTACGACCGGGGCGGCCTCGGCGGACCCGTACGGGGCCCGAGGAACGGGGGCCGGCGAAGGAGAGGCGCCCGCCGCGGAGTCTCGTGAGGCGGGGGCTCCCGCCGCGCTGACGCGCGTCACGGCCGCGACTCCCGCAGGGCCGTCCCGATGCGCCTTAGGTTATCCAGCCAGTCCCTGGCCAAGGGGTCTATAGTGACGACGACGCCGCCTATAGAGTCGGCGATAGCCTTCGCGGCGCTCGAGGGGAACTGCGCCTGAACGAAGACGACCTTGGCGCCGTCCGCCCTGGCCTCCGCTATAAGCGCCGCCAGGGCCTTCTGCGTCGGTTCCTTGCCGCCAGTCTCCACCGCCTCCTGCTCGATGCCGAACTCGTCCAGCAGGTATCCGAAGGACGGATGATAGACGAACACCGTAGCGCCGCGCAGCGGCTCGAGGGTTCGGGCCAGCTCGTCGTAGACCGCGTCGACGTCCCGCGCGAAGGCGTCGTGGTTGGCGGAGTACGCGGAGGTCCCGCCAGGATCGGAGGCGGTCAGGGCGTCCCTGATAGACGCCGCCATCGCCTTGACCGCCTGTCGGCCCAGCCAGACGTGGGGGTCCCGCCCGCCTTTGGCCTCCCCGATAGCCTCAGGGCTCTTTCCCGGCTCTCCCTCGTGGCTATGGGCGGATAGGTCCCGGTATACAACGCCGCTCGTCGTGTCGGCGATGCGGAGGCCGGGATATAGCGCGGAGACCTTCGGGACCAGCGAGCGCTCGAATTCCGCGCCTATGGTAAGCCACAGCGTCGCGGACGAGAGGTCCGCCATCTGCCTGGGCGTGGGCTCGTACGAGTGGGGACTCTGCCCCGGGCCTACGAGTACGACCGGCCTGAACCTGCCGCCGGCTATCCGCTCCACGAAATAGGCCTGGGGCTGGATGCTCACGACGACGGCGGGAGCTCCTCTGAGGGATTCCCTGCTCCCCATCGCGAATGCCGTCGCGGCCGCAAGGACCGCGAGGGCCGCTACCGCGGCGAACGTTCTGCTCGACCTCATCGAAACCTCCGTATGACTATCCGCGTTCTTGATTACTTGCGAATCATTTGCAAAAATACTGTAGCGAACGCTATTTCGGCAAGCGCGTCGGTATAGTATTCTGTGCTGGGGTGATTTTTGTTGCCGACTCAGGTGCCGTGCCGTATACTCTGATGCTATATTTATGTAAATATGAAAGTACATTCATGTTAAGGGGGGCTTTATTGTGAACGTTACTTGGGTATTAATAATTACGGCGCTAGGAGGGGCGGTAGCGATAGCCTACGCCGTCGTCAAGAGCGTATGGATCAAGAAGCGGCCGATAGGTAACGATACCCTCGCGCGTATCGGGGGCTACATCGCCGACGGCGCGCAAGCGTTCCTGAAGCGCGAGTATACGGTCCTCGTACCCTTCGTAGCCCTCGTGGCCCTGTTCCTCGGTGTCGCCAGCTCAGGGGCGCTCCGGCTTACCTCGTTCGCCTTCGTCCTCGGCGCTACCTGCTCCGCGGCCGCCGGCTACTTCGGCATGAGGACGGCCACCGCCGCGAATTCCAGGACAGCGTCGGCCGCCGCGGGCGGGATAGGGCCCGCGCTCTCGGTGGCCTTCGCCGGCGGCTCGGTCATGGGCATGACGGTTGTCGGCCTCGCCCTGCTAGGCATATCCGCCCTGCTCGCGATAGGGGTCGCCATGTTCGGCGACTCCCTGCCGGCCTTCCGCGACACCATCTTCCCGATCCTGTCCGGCTTCAGCCTCGGCGCCTCGACGATAGCCCTCTTCGCCCGCGTAGGCGGCGGAATCTTCACGAAGGCCGCGGACGTCGGCGCCGACCTCGTCGGCAAGGTAGAGGCCGGCATCCCGGAGGACGACCCCCGGAATCCCGCCGTCATAGCCGATAACGTGGGCGACAACGTCGGCGACGTCGCCGGCATGGGCGCGGACCTATTCGAGTCATACGTCGGCTCCATCGTCGGCTGCGTCGTCCTCGGCGTCGGCGTCGCCGCGTCCGACGGGATGCGCCTCCGCCTCGCCCTGCTCCCCGTGCTGATGGCCGCGATGGGCGTCGTCGCCTCGATACTAGGTACCTTCCTCGTCCGCGCCAAGCCCGGGCGCTCGCCCCAGAAGGCTCTCAACGCCGGCAGCTTCGGCGCCGCCGCCCTCGCCGCCGCGCTGCTCTATCCCCTGGCCGCGCTCGCCCTCGGCCGCGGGACCTTCGACGGCGGCAAGGGCGCCCTCCACGTCGCCTTGGCGGCCATATTCGGCTTGGCCTCAGGAACCGCGATAGGACTCCTCACAGAGTTCTTCACGGGCACCGATACGGCTCCGGTACGCAAGATAGAGCGTTCCTGCGATACCGGCGCGGCTACGGCCATCATCTCCGGCCTCGGCGTCGGGATGCTCTCCACCCTGCCTCCTATCCTCGTCATATCGGGCGCCATACTCGGAAGCTACGCGCTGGCGGGCCTCTACGGCATAGGCATGGCGGCCCTCGGCATGCTCGTCACCCTCGGCATCCAGCTATCCGTCGACGCGTACGGCCCCATCGCGGACAACGCGGGCGGGCTGGCCGTCATGTCGGCGATGGATCCCCACGTCCGCGAGGTCACCGACGAGCTAGACGCGGTCGGCAACACGACCGCGGCCGTCGGCAAGGGCTTCGCGATAGGCTCCGCGGCGTTGACGGCCATCATACTGTTCAGCGCCTTCGCCCAGTCGGCCGGCGGCGCCAACGTCCTGGTCTTCAACATCACCGATCCGCGCGTGCTCGTAGGCCTCCTCCTCGGCGGCATGATCCCCTTCCTGTTCTCCTCGCTGGCGATGGACGCCATCGGCGTCTCCGCCTTCGCCATGATAGAGGAGGTCCGCAGGCAGTTCCGAGAGCGCCCCGGCATACTCGAGGAGACGGAGACCCCGGATTACCGCGCCTGCGTCGACATATCGACCCAGGCCGCGCTTAAGAAGATGATACTGCCGGGCCTTATAGCCGCGGCGAGCCCGGTCGTGGTAGGATTCGCGGGAGGGATCGAGATGCTCGGCGGCCTACTGGCGGGAGTCACCGTGACCGGCGTCCTCATGGCTATCTTCATGTCTAACTCGGGCGGAGCCTGGGATAACGCGAAGAAGCTCATCGAGAGCCGCGTCAACGGGAAGGGCTCCGACGCGCACAAGGCGGCCGTGGTCGGCGATACCGTAGGCGATCCGTTCAAGGATACCGCGGGCCCGGCCCTGAACATCCTGATCAAGCTCATGGCGATCATCTCCCTGGTGATCGCGCCGATGCTCAAGACGTATTGGGGGTAGGAAGATGAACGAAGAAAAGCATCTGTATCTCGTCATGCATCCGAACCACGCGCTCATAGCGAGCCAGCTCGATCCGGAGCGTTTCGCTAAGCACTATACCCAGGGTTCGACGCGCTATTTCGAGGGCCGCCTGATTTTCGTGGAGATAGACCCGAGCTTCAGGAACCCGTTCTTCAATATCGATCAGGCCTTCTCCGAGCTCAGGGCCCACGAGGACGGCCGTCCCAAGGCGACCAAGTTCATATCGAGCTACCGCACCTTCGAGCACATGGACTTCTCGGCCTTCGGCAAGCTGTACTACTGCAACTCGCTCGGGGACTTCGTCGAGCTCGAGGCCGCCGACTACGACCCGAAGATGCGCGGCGACGAGATGCGCATAGTGCTCGAGATCAACCCCATCAAGATGATGGTGCTGACAAAGTACAACTTCATAGAGTACGCGAAGTACATAACCGACCCGGAGATGCCCAAGGGCGCCCCCGTCATGTTCTACGCCCAGCTCGAATTCAACGTGGACGACTTCCTCAAGGAATTCCAGGACAACCCGTTCATACGCTGCTTCGTGCCGGGAATCCATCCTGCGCGGCTCCGCGAGGCCATCTTCGAGGTCCGGGCCAAGCCGGGCAAGAACACCAAGGGCCTGTCGCTAGACTGCCCGGTCGATCGCATATCGTATAAATTCCTGCGCCACGGCTTCATGTTCGCGTCGGCCAAGGAGACGAAGTTCTACCCGCTGATGTCGCTCGAGGACGTGGAGCGCAAGTATTACAAGTTCTGGAAGAATATGTAGCATAAGGCTCCGGCGGCCGGGGGCTCCCCGCTAAGGCGGGGGCTCTCCATTAGGGCGGGGGCTCTCCGTTAGGGCAGGGGCTCTCCATTAGGGCGGGGGCTCTCCGTTAGGGCAGGGGCTCTCCTCGCTTGAGGAGGGCCCTGAATTCATCGTAGGTCCGGGGCTCGCTGAAGTAGTAGCCCTGCATATAGCGGACTCCGAGGTCGCGGAGGAGGACGTACTGCCCCCTGTTCGCGACGCCCTCCACGAGCACGTCCTTCTTCTTGCTGCCTATCATCGTGATTACGCCGCGGATGAAGGCGAGGTCGTCGTCGCTATCGGCGATCCTGTCGACGAACGACTTGTCTATCTTGATGGTCTTGGCGGGAAGACGCTTGATATAGGCCAGGGACGAGTAGCCCGTGCCGAAATCGTCTATGAGCACGTCTATGCCTAGCTCGGCCAGGCGGCGTATCTTGTCTATCACCGACTCGATATCCTCCATGCTCTGGCTCTCGGTTATCTCCAGCTTGAGCGAGCGCGGGGATACGGCCTCGGCCTCCAGCAGTTCCTTTATGTCCTGCACGAGGGAAAGGCTGCCGAATTCCTTGCTCGACAGGTTTACGGAGATATAGCGGTCGCCGAGCGCGCTTCCGAGCCGCTTCAGGTCCCTGCATACCTGGAAGAGCACCCATTTCCCTATCATCGCTATGTTGCCCGATTCTTCCGCTATCGGGATGAAGACGTCGGGCGGAATATTGCCGAGTTCCGGATGCTGCCACCTTATGAGGGCCTCCGCGCCGACTATCATGCCCGCCGAATCTACTATGGGCTGGAAATGCGCCGAGAACTGCTTCTCGACGAAGGCGGTGCGTATATCCGAGCGCAGCCTGGAGACGTACTGGCCGCGCTCGAATAGGGTCTTGTTGAACATGACGAGCGTCTCGTTCTTCTCCCTCGCCTCGTTGAGCGCCGACATGGCTCGAGCCACGACGACCTCTCGGCAATCCCCGTCGATGGGGTAGATGGCCGCCCCGATGTTGCACGAGACGTTGATGACCGTGCCCTTATGGCTATACGGGAAATCGGTCTTGCTCCTTATGTTCTCGACGACTATGGGGATGTCGGCGCCCCTCTTCAGGGTCGTCAGTATCACCGCGAATTCCTTGCCGTCGAACCTGAATACGTAGTCGCTGGCGCGCAGGGCTTCCTTTATGCGCAGGGCCGTCGATTCCAGGAGCAGGTTGCCCAGCTCGTACCCGAAATTGGCGTTAATATGCGATATGCTCCTGAGCTTTATGAACAGGACGGCCCGTATGCGGTCGGCCTCGGCCCGCCTGGCCTTCTCCAGTTCCATGTCGAGGACGATGTCGAAGGAGCGCCTGTTGAAGAGGCCGGTGGTCGGGTCCTTGAACTCGAAGTCCAGGAGCTTGGATTCCAGCTTCTTGACTATGCTGACGTCGTGGGAGAAGACCATGACGTGGGTGACCACGTCCTCCTCGACGAACGGGTAATACGAGACGTGGATATACTTCGTCGACTTGCCGAACCTGAACTGGTCTATATCGTGGGATTCCTTGCCCTCGAAGCATTGGTCTACCCGGTACTTGATCCTCTCGTGGAATTTAGAGTCGCCCCAGACCTCCGCGACCGACTTGCCGGTTATATCGACGGCGGGTAGGCCTATGGCCTCGGCGTACGAGTCGTTGACGAATTCATATCGATAATCCCGGCCGATGAGGGTGATGAAATCTCGTGAAGCCTGCAGGATTTGCTCATAGTGCTTCGGCGTCATATAGCACCTCTTTTATTTTAATGGTAAGTATATGTCCCCGCGCGTATCGTTTCCAGGTGCTATACTATTAAAATGAACGGATCCGAGCTCGACGGCGCGTCCGCAGCGGCCTTCCTCGCCAGGCTAGGCGAGCATATCGACCATAATATCAACATCATCGACCGGGAAGGCGTCATCATAGCCAGCCTGGACCCGTCCAGGGTCGGTAGCTACCACGACGCCGCCAGGCGGCTCGTCGCGACCGGGGCCGCGATCGAGCGCGTCGCGGTCGATCCCGATCTTCCTTCCGGCGTAAGGCCCGGCGTCAACCTACCCATCGTCCGTCGCGGCGAGACGATAGGCGTGGTGGGCGTGACCGGCGAGCCCGACGAGGTTACGCCGCTCGCCTACGCCGTGAAGACGAGCGTGGAATCGATGATAGAGCTCGAGGCGTGGAAGGAGAAGGCGCTCAAGCACCAGGATCGCAAGAACCTGCTCCAGAACCTGCTCCTCTACGACGACGACGCGCCGAGATCGTCGGTCGACGCGCTCGCGAGGAAGCTCGGCTACGATCCCTCAGCGGTAAGGATACCCGTCATCCTAGCGCCGCCAGCCGGGCTGGATCCGCCTGACGCGCTATCGGCGATCAAGCGCGTCGGAGGGAGCGGGAACCAGGACTTGTCGTTCTCGACCTCCGACGGGACGATCCTGGTATTCAAGGCGCTGAGGCTCCCCGCGGAAGGCTTCCTCGAGGCGCTGTCGGCGGAGGTGGGGGACTACGTCGACGCGGTCCGGTCAGCCATGCGCTGCCGGGCGCCGGCGGCGGCCTGGGTCGGCGCGCCGCAGACCGCCCTGGGGCGCTACAGGGCCGCCTACAGGCAGGCCCTCTGGCTATCCGAGCGGTTCCCCGATCCCGGGGCGGATCCCGTCTTCCTCTTCGACCATACGCTCGAGTACCTCTCGAGCATGATACCCAGGAGCGAGTACGTCGCGGCGATAGACGTCGCGTTCGGCCTCGTCTCGCCCGAGGCCGTACGAGAGCTCGGGCCGTCCATCAAGGCGCTCGCCGACGTGGCGCTCAACGGCAAGGAGGCCGCGGCCCGGCTCGGCGTCCACCGGAACACGCTCTCGTCCAGGATGGACAGGGTCTCGCGTATCCTCGGGCGAGACCCGAGGCGGGACCCGAAGGCGCTCGACCTCCTGCGCCTGATCATCCGGTACGCCGAGCTACAAGGGCCCTGAACTCGGAGGGCGTTGTGCGTCGTGCACATCCCGGGGTCCCTCCGCGCGGCCACGTTCCCATATACCGATCCCGGAACCTGGCCTACCCTTACTCGGTATCCACAAGTACGGAGGTATCATATGGTATCAGGCGGAATGGCCATCATCCTGCTCCTGGCCGCGGTAGCGCTCATCATCCTGTTCACGGGGAAGCTCAAGGTGAACGCGTTCCTCGTCCTCATAGGCATCGCGTTCGCGTACGGCCTCGCGATAGGGCTTCCCGCCCTCGAGGTCGTCAAGAACATCAAGAACGGCTTCGGCGGGACCCTGACGAGCATAGGCATCGTCATAGTAGCCGGTACGATCATGGGCACCATCCTAGAGAAGACCGGCGCGGCCTTCTCCATGACCCAGGCCATCCTGAAGATAGTCGGCAAAAAAAGAGCCCCGCTGGCCATGAACATCGCCGGCTACGTTGTCTCGATACCCGTGTTCTGCGATTCCGGCTACGTCATCCTCACGCCGCTCAACAAGGCCCTGGCCAAGGAGACCGGCACGTCCATGGCCGTCATGGCCGTGGCGCTGGCGACCGGCCTCTACGCGACCCATACCATGGTACCGCCGACCCCCGGTCCCATCGCGGCCGCCGGAGCGCTAGGCGCCGACCTCGGCAGGGTCATTATCCTCGGCCTCATCGCCGCCATCCCCTCGTCGCTGGCCGGCCTCTTCTGGGCCACCAAGGTAGCCAAGAAGTACCAGATAGATTCCGACGTCCACGAGTCGTACTCCGACATCGTCAAGAAGTTCGGCAAGCTCCCCGGTACCTTCCTGTCGTTCCTGCCCATACTCCTGCCAATCGTCCTCATACTCCTCAAGTCGGTGGCCGAGTTCCCGTCCAAGCCCTTCGGCTCGGCCGGCTTCCAGCAGTTCCTCTCGTTCATCGGAGACCCGGTCACCGCCCTGATGATAGGCGTCCTGACCTCGCTCCTCCTCGTCAAGAAGGAGAGCCTCGGCGACGCGGTGGGCGGCTGGATGAGCGAGGGCATCAAGGCCTCGGCCATGATACTCGTCATCACCGCCGCCGGCGGATCGTTCGGCGCCATCATCAAGGTCAGCCCCATCGTCGACTTCATCAAGACCAACATGGTCGGGCTCCAGCTTGGCATGCTCCTGCCGTTCCTCATCTCCGCCGCCCTCAAGACGGCCCAGGGCTCCTCCACGGTCGCCATCGTGACCACGGCGAGCATACTCGCGCCGATGCTGGCCTCGCTCGGGCTCGACCCCGCGCTGACGGTCATCGCGATAGGCGCCGGCGCCATGGTCGTATCGCACGCCAACGACTCGTACTTCTGGGTCGTATCGCAGTTCTCCAACATGCCGGTAACGACCGCGTACAAGGCCTATAGCTCCGCGACCGCGGTCGAGGGCCTCGTCGCCTTCGCCGTCGTCTTCGTCCTGTCGCTCTTCATCCGATAAGGCTCTACAAGAGCGCCGGCTAGCGCGGGTTCGCCCCCGGCCGGCGCTCCCTCATCTCCAAACATCCGAGGACTGACGATGCCACGAATCCTAGCCGGCCTCTACGAGCGCTTCGGGCTTAACGCGTATATCCAGGGCGATCCCGCAAAGGCCCTGCTCTGGTTCCGCAGGCTCGAGCGGCTCGAGCCCGACTCGATCCGGACGCTCCGCAACCTGGGCGTGATACTGCTCGCCGCCGGCGACGCCGCCGGCGCCGAGGAGTACCTGCTCCGGGAGGAGCGGCGCTACGGCGAATCGTTCCATAGGCATTCCGCCCTCGCCGATATAGCGTACGCCAGGGGCCGGAGGGAGGACGCCGCGCGCCGCTACGAGGCGGCGCTCTCCGATCCCGAGGCCGCTCCCGCGGGGGCCAGGCGGGGCGACAGGGCCTTCCTCGAGGCGCGGCTGCGGATATGCCTCGACCCGGGAGCGTTCGCCGCCGCCGCCGAGGGCGCCGAGCGTTTCAAGGCCGCGGAAGCCGCGCGCGACTCAGGCGATCCGCGGGCGGCCCTGGCGCTGTTCGAGGAGGCCGTGGCGCTGGACCCGACCCACTGGCCCGCCCTTAATAACGCGGGCTCGATAGCGCTGAACGACCTCGGCGACCCGGCGCGCGCGCTCGCGCTATTCAAGCGCTCCTTCGCGCTGGCGCGCTCGGCCCAGGTAGCCAGGAACGTGGAGCTCGCCGGCGCCGCCCTCGCCGAGAGCCCCGCGCGCGGGCGTAGGCCGGCCGCTACCCAGGAAAGGAAGACGGAATGAATCCGAGGAACGACGCCGAGGCCATATTCAGGGCCGCCGTCGCGCGGGTGGACCCAGCGCCGATGATCGCGCGAGCCCTGCGCCTGGACCCGCCCCTCGGCGCGGGCCTGGGTCGCCTCGTCGTGTCCCCGGGCGGCCCCGACGAATTCTCCTACGACCTCGCGCGCTACGACAGGATATTCGCGACCGGCATGGGCAAGGCTTCGGCCAAGATGGCCGCGGGACTCGAGCTAGCGCTCGGCGAGCGGCTATCGGGCGGGCTCGTCGCCGTCAAGGAAGGCCACGTGGAGCCGCTGGAGCGTATCCGCCTCGTAGAATCGGGCCATCCGGTGCCCGACTCGCGCTCTATAGCCGCGGCCTCCGCGATACTCGGGCTCGGGCCGTCGCTCGGAACGACCCTGACCGAACGCGACCTCGTCGTCGTGCTCGTCTCCGGCGGGGGCTCGTCGATACTATGCGCGCCCGCGGACGGCCTGACGCTCGAAGACAAGGCGTCGGCGACGAAGGCGCTCCTCGGCTGCGGAGCGACGATCAACGAGGTGAACTGCGTCCGCAAGCACCTGTCCGCGGTAAAGGGCGGCAGGCTGGCGGCGGCGCTCGCGCCGGCGTCGGTGCTGACGCTCGTCCTCTCCGACGTCATCGGCGACGACCTCGACGCGATCGCGTCCGGTCCGACGGTGCCGGATCCCACGACCTTCGCCGACGCCCTCGAGATAGTCAGGCGCTACGGCATCGAGGGCGAGCTGCCGGCCGCGGTCGCGGAGCGCCTGCGCTCGGGCTCCGTCGGCGGCCCGGGGGCCCCGGCGGACACTCCCAAGCCCGGGTCCGCCGCCTTCGCCCGGTCGAGGACCCTGCTCGTCGGCACTAACAGGCTCGCGCTCGCCGCCGCGGAGGCCGAGGCGGCGAGGCTTGGCTACGGGACCCTCGTGCTGTCGTCGCGCATAACGGGCGAGGCCCGCGAGGTCGCCTCGGTGTTCCTGGGCATAGGCAAGGACGTGGCCGCGTCGGACTTCCCCGTGAGGAAACCCGCCTGCGTCATAGCCGGCGGCGAGACTACCGTGACCCTGCGCGGCGGGGGCAAGGGCGGGCGCAACCAGGAGATGGCGCTAGCCTTCCTCTCCGCGCTCGGCCGCTCGCCCAAGGACGGCGAGGGACTGACCTTCCTGTCCGGGGGTACCGACGGCAACGACGGCCCTACCGACGCGGCTGGCGCCGTCGTCGACGCTGCCCTGTACCGCTCGGCCGCCGCGGCGGGCCTGGACCCGGAGGCCTCGCTCGCCGCGAACGACTCCAACGGGTTCTTCTCCCAGGCGGGCGGGCTCGTCGTGACGGGGCCGACCAATACCAACGTCTGCGACGTCCAGGTGCTGCTGGTTACCTGAGCGGTAGGAGGGACGATGCCCGAGGTAGACGAATAGGACTCCGGGGCCCGCGGGCGCGTCGGGCCCGGCCCGCCTGCCGCCGGCCCTTGCCCCGGCGATCGTTCGACCGTATCCTTAAGCCATACGTACTTCGAGGAGGTTCCGGTGCTAGATAACGAAATCCTGGCGGCCGTCAAGGCCGGCATGAAGGGCGAGCTCGATTCGGTCACGGTGTACGAGGACGCGGCCGCCGCCTCCACGGGCGAGGTCAAGCGTTTCTTCCAGGAGAGGGCCGCGGCGGAGAAGGAGCACTTCAACTACCTGCTGGGCTACTACAAGACGAGGACTATAAACCTGACGCCCGAGCGCGACGCCGCCGCCGAGCTGGGGGGAGGGTGGAGGTCGGCCATCGTCGGGGAGGCCTTCCTTAAGCAGGTAGCCTCGTCAAGGCACCTGATGGCGGCCGTGACCGCGGCCCTCCACCTGGAGGCGGACGCCGTGCGCCTCTACCGGGACTGGTCGGCCCGCGCCGAGGCTCCCGCGCTTAAGGGCCTCCTGGATCTGCTGGTCGAGTGGGAAGAGCGCCATTACGCCGACCTCCTCGTCATGCAGGAGGAGCTTGAGCGGTCATATTTCGACGTAAACCGCTTCGAGCCGTTCTAGGGACGCGCGCCCGGGGTCGCGCCTCACCACCAGTTGAGCACGTCCTCGGCGAATCCAAGGAAGCGGTCCAGCTTCAGCTTCTTGCCGTCGTCGAGCGTGGCCGTCCCCGTGAATTCGCCGAAGACCTGGTGCTGGTCCGACCTTATCGGCCCTAGCACCGTCTTAGAGCCGCGGTCGACGAGCGGGGCGAAGTCCATCTCGAAGCGGCCGTCGGAGCTGGAGAAGCGCCACGGCCTGGTATAGTCCCGCTCGTCGAGGTGGAAGGTCACCTCGTCGAGCTTATGGGCCTTGCCCGCGTAGAAGAGGGCGTTCTCGCTGGCCGGAGTGCGGTCGGAGAAGCCGTAGCCTATGTTCCAGCCGAAGGGGACGCCGTCGACGTAGCCCGAGGCCGAGCCCCAGTACCAGCGGTTCTTATAGGTCCAGCGCCCGCGGCCCCAGTCGAGGGCGCCGAAGTCCCTGCCCGGGTCGTACTCGTAGCGGCGCTTCCCGATAGCGAAGCCGCCGGAGGCCTGCATGCAATTGATCTTGCGGTTGTAGTAGAAGGCCCTGCGATTCTCCGCCCACGAGGTGGCTATGTTCATGCTCTCGAGCTCGGGCGGCTGGGTGAGTATTATGGCGCCCTCGAGCCCCTCGTCGCCCCGGGCGTTCCTCATGCCGGGGGCCTTGAACGATAGCGTCCGTACCCCGCCCGCGTAGACGAAGTCTATCGCCAGCTTCTTGTCGCGGAAGGATATACGGCCCTCGTCGGAACCGGCGGGGAAGCCCGTCCTGCCGAGCGGGAGGGCGCTGATCGAGTCTACCTGATGGAAGGAACGCGCCTCGAAGTCCAGGAAGCAGACGGCGAACATCCCGGCGAAGCCTAAGTCGCTCATAGTCAGCGTCAGGCCGAAGCGGCCGTCATGCGAAAGCACAGAGTAGTAGTCCCATTCCTTAATCCGGAGCGGCCCGGCCTTGACGCAGCTCCGGTCGTAGCTCCAATACGGTTGCCGGGCCCAGCCCTCGGCCGTTATACGGCCCTCGTCGTCCAGTAGCTCCATGGGAGCCGCTATCTCTTTTTGCATCGCGCCACCTCCGCCTCAGTACGGATACTATACGACGCGATCCTTGGCTTTACCAGCGATAATCGCCTGGCGCGCGAGGGCCGTAGTGTCGTATAATCGCCCCGTCGAGCGGCCGCGAAGGCCGCCGCCGAGGAGCGCGTGGTGCCGGATGAAGCCGTAGAGGATCCCTTGCACGGGGTGACCCTGAAGATGATGGTAGAAGGGCTCCATGAGAGGCTGGGCTGGGCCGCGCTAGCGGCCAAGATACCGGTGAAATGCTTCGAGAACGAACCCAGCGTCGGGTCGAGCCTTAAGTTCCTCAGGAAGACGCCTTGGGCCCGCGAGAAGGTCGAGCTCCTGTACCTTTACACCTTTTACCCCAAGCGCGCGGGGGAGCTCGCTAAGCGCCGTCGAGATCGCTGAGCCGGGAAGGCCGCGCCGGAGGGCCCTCTCCGGCGCATTTTTAGTTTACGCCGAGTTAGCCTCATGCTATCCTTACCGGAACCATAGGGCAACGCTTCGCGCGTATATATCCCGGGATGATGCGAATGCGCTTTAGGAGGCGATCATGAAGAGGACTCTAGCGGTAGTGCTGGCGTTGGTGGCTCTAGCGGGCTCGGCGTACGCCGCGCCCAAATCCAAGGTGCGGATAGCCTTGATAATCGAATCGACGGTGGACGACAAGGGCTGGGGACAGGCCATGCACGACGCCATAGATTCGGTTCAGAAGAAGTACGGGGCGTCCCTCGTGGAGTATAACTACAGCGAGAAGATGAAGCCCGTCGACGCCGGCTCGGCGGCCAGGCAATACGCCTCCCGCGGCTTCGACATCATCATCGCCCACGGGGCCCAGTTCAAGAACCTCATCCTCGAGCTGTCCGAGGAATTCCCGAAGACCACCTTCGCCTTCGGCACTAACGCCGACGTTGGCCCCAAGAACGTGTTCACCTACATGCCCATGAGCGAGGAGACCGGTTACATTAACGGCGTCATAGCCGGCATGGTGACCAAGTCCAATATCATCGGCGTAGTAGGCCCCGTGGACGCCGGCGACTCCGCCCGCTATAACCGCGGCTTCTGGCTAGGCGTCAAGTCGGTCAACTCCAAGGCCGAGATCAAGGTGGCCCATACCGGTTCCTTCGCCGATTACGTCAAGGCCGCGGAGCTCGCCCATACCCACATCAAGGCGGGCGCGGACGTGCTCACCGGGGCGGCCCAGCAGGCCACGGGCGGCCTCCGCGCCGTCGCGGAGTACAAGGATAAGCAGATATGGTGGCTCGGCCAGGATACCCTGCAGATCGCCATGCCCGAGGGCTTCAAGGTCATAGCCGCCGCAAGCTACGACTACGCCCCCGTCATAGAGGCGATGATCGATAAGCGCCAAGCGGGCACGCTAGGCGGCGAGAACATCCCGCTGACCTTCAAGAACGGCGGCTTCGTGTTCAAGTACAACGACAAGGTAGGCTCCGTCCTGACCGCGGCCATCCGGAAGGCCGCCGACAAGGCCCGCGCCGATATCACGGCTCAGAAGCTCAAGCTCGACTGGCAGGCGATCAAGTACTGACCCGCCTCTAGGCAAAAGCCTTTTTGACGATTTAGCCACGGAGGCGCGGAGACACGGAGAAGAGAGAGAGATCAAGGAAGGTAGATAGAGTAAGGATATTACTCGTTCCTTCTTCTCTCTCTATTCCTTAGCTCCCGGCCTGCGCGCCTCCGTGCCTCCGTGGTTCAATATCCCTATTACTTACACCAAGGAGCTCGCGATGGGCCATGAACCTATACGGAGCCTCGAGCTTCGAGGCATCACGAAGCGCTTCCCCGGCATCCTTGCCTGCGACCATATAGACCTCTCGGTGGGGGAGCACTCCGTCAGGGCCCTCGTCGGCGAGAACGGGGCCGGCAAGACGACGCTGATGAACATCCTCATGGGCCTGTATCAGCCCGACGAGGGCCGCATCCTGATCAACGGGCGCGACGTCAGGTTCCGCTCGCCTAACGACGCCTTCGACCACGGCATAGGCATGGTACACCAGCACTTCATGCTGGTGCAGAACATGACGGTCGCCGAGAACGTCGCCCTTGGCATGAAGTCGTCCCATCGGTCGTTCAGGCTCGACATAGCCGCCGTCAGGAAACGCATCCTGGAGGTCTCGGAGCGGCACGAGCTCCCGGTCAACCCGGACGCGCTGGTATGGCAGCTCTCGGTCGGGGAGCAGCAGCGGGTGGAGCTGGTGAAGACCCTGTGCCTGGGCGCGCGGTTCCTGATCCTGGACGAGCCGACCTCGGCGCTTACGCCGCAGGAGACCGACGAGCTCATCTCCCTCCTCCAGAAGATGTCGAGCGAGCTGTCGATAGTCTTCATAAGCCACAAGCTGCACGAGGTGAAGGCGCTATCCGATACCGTGTCGATACTGCGCAGGGGGAAGATAGTCTTCGAGGGACGCACGGAGAACCACTCTCCCGCGGACCTCGCGGCCCTTATGACCGGCCACGAGGTGGAGCTGCCGCGCGTCGACTCCGGCTCCGCCGCGCGCGGCGGGGCCCCGGGCCTCCTGTCGATCCGGGAGCTCCGGGTGAAGGGCGACCGTGGCAACCTGGCCCTGGACGGCGTGAGCCTCGAGATAGCGCCGGGCGAGATCGTAGGCCTGGCCGGCGTCTCCGGAAACGGGCAGCGCGAGTTGGCCGAGGCCCTGAACGGGCTCAGGCCGGTGGAATCGGGCTCCATACGCCTCGACGGCGCGGAGCTGGCGGGGGGCTCGGCCGGCGACGTGATACGGGAGGGCATGGGCTACATCCCCGAGGACCGTAACACCGAGGGCATCGTGCCGTCGTTCTCCGTCAAGGAGAACCTCGTCCTCAAGGATATAGGCGGCAAGGAGTGGAGCGCCGGCGGTTTCCTGCGCCTCGGGGCCATAGCCGATAACGCGAAGGCGCTCCGCGAGCGCTTCGATATCCGCTGCCCGTCGACCGACACCGCGGCGGGCTCCCTGTCCGGCGGCAACATCCAGAAGGTGATCCTCGCGCGGGAGCTAGCGCGCGGGCCTAAGGCGCTGGTCGCCGTGTATCCGACGCGCGGCCTGGACATGGGCGCCGAGGAATTCATCCATAAGCAACTACTGGCGCGCCGTTCAGAGGGCGTAGCCATCCTCCTCATCTCCGAGGAACTGGAGGAGATCATGAACCTGTCCGACCGCATCGCGGTGATATACAAGGGCGCGATACTCAAGGTCGTACCGGGCAAGGACGCCACCAAGCGCTCGCTGGGCCTCCTCATGGCTGGAGTCGCCGATGAATAGGACGGGGAAGCTGGCCTACAACGCCGCCGTGGTGATAGCCGCGGCCGCCGCGGCCATGGGCATCGGCGCTATAGTCCTCGCCGCCGTCGGCGCGGATATTTTCAAGGCCTACGCGGTCATACTGACCGAGCCCTTGAAGGACATGATAGGCCTGACGGAGATAGTGGTCAGGGCCGTGCCCCTGTCGCTTATAGCCATGGGCATAGCCATCGCGTTCAGGAGCGGGATACTGAACATCGGGGCGGAAGGCCAGATGCTCATGGGCATACTCGCCTCCAGCGCTACGGCGATAGCCTGCGCGTCCCTTCCCAAGCCCGTGCTCATCCCCTTGGCTATACTCGCCGGCGCGGCCGGGGGAGCGGCCTGGGGCGGCATAGCGGGCGCGCTCAAGGCGCGGCTGGGCGTCAACGAGATACTTTCTACGGTGATGCTCAACTATATAGCCGCCCAGTTCTATACTTTCCTGCTCCGGGGACCGCTCATGGATCCCGAGGAGCTGCTGACCGGCTCGGGAACCCCCCAGACCGTCCGCATGCCGAGGAGCGCGTGGCTCGACCGCCTGCTTCCCGGCACGAGGCTCCATTCCGGCGTCTTCATAGCGCTGGGCCTGGCCGTCGTCGTGTTCCTGCTCCTGTGGAGGACGTCTACGGGCTTCAGGATGCGCGCCGCCGGGGCGGAGGCCAAGGCGGCCCGGTACGCCGGCGTCAAGGTACAGCGCTACCTCGTGCTAGCCATGCTCCTGTCAGGGGCCTTCGCGGGCATGGCGGGGGCCGTCGAGATACTGGGCGTGCATAGGCGCGCCATAGAGGGCGTGTCGGGAGGCTACGGCTTTACCGGCATCGTAGTCGCGCTGTTCGGAGGCCTGCACCCGGCCGGCATCATCCCCGCCTCGCTATTCTTCGGGCTCCTGCTCCTGGGCGCCGATATGACCCAGCGGCTGGCCGACGTGCCGGCCAATATGGTGCTGGTCCTCCAGGGAGCCATAATCCTCGCGATAGTCTCGGCGAGGCAGTTCATGAGCAATCCCTACGTCCAGGACAAGGTGGCGCGCGCCTGCGCGAAGATGTTCAGGCGTCCCCCGCCGCCCGCGCCTCCAGGGTCGATCGAGGCCTGTCCCGACCCGTCCGACTCGGTGGATCCCTGCCTCGTCGGCGAGGACTCCGCCGTCGGAGATAGTTCCGCCGTCGGAGATAATCCTGCCGCCGGCGAGGGCTCCGTAAAGAAAAGGGGAACGCGATGAACGCCGGATCGTTCGTGCTCAACATCCTGATCCTCGGCGTGCCGTTCTCGGTCGCCCTCCTGCTCGCGGCTCTCGGCGAGACTATCAACCAGCGCGCCGGTATATTCAACCTCGGATGCGAGGGAATCATGGCCATGGGCGCCTTCGTGGCCTTCCTGCCGCCGTTCTTCCTCGCCGGCACGCCTCTGGCCGGAAGCGCCAACCTCATAGGCCTGGCCCTGGCTATCGGCGTCGGGGCTCTCCTGGGCGTGCTGTTCGCCCTCGTCGTGGTGACCTTCAGGGCGCCGCAGGGCATAGCGGGCATAGGCCTGCAGATGCTCGGTTGGGGGGCGGCCGGGACCTTGTTCAGGCATTACGTGGGCGGCGTCACGGGGGTCCCGGGCATACAGCCGGTGCCCGTTCCGGGGCTCTCCAGGATCCCGATCCTGGGTAAGGTGCTATTCAACCATAATCCGCTCGTATATATCGCGTTCCTCCTCGTGCCGGTCTTCTGGTACCTGCTATTCAAGACGCCGTGGGGCCTGAAGGTCAGGGCCGTGGGCACCTATCCCCGCGCCGCCGACTCGCTGGGCATACGGGTCTCCAGGGTCAGGTACCAGGCGCTGGCCCTTGGCGGCGCCATGGCGGGGCTCGCGGGCGCCTACCTGAGCCTCGCCCAGGCCAAGATGTTCGCCGACGACCTCATCGCGGGCCGGGGCTTCATAGCCGTCGCCCTCGTGTACTTCGGCCGGTGGAACCCCGTGGGCGTGATGGGCGGAGCCCTGCTCTTTAGCCTGGCGCAGGCGTTGCAGCTGTCTATCCAGGTCGCCGGCATTAACTTCCCGTACGAGTTCGCGGTGATGCTGCCCTACGTCCTCGTGATAGTTGTGCTCGCCCTGGTACGCAAGGCTAAGATGGTAGGCCCGACCGAGCTAGGGAAGCCGTTCGACAGGGAGCAGAGGATCTAATCCCCGGGAGGGCCCGTAACGGGCCCTCCCCCTATTCGGCTCTCTACTATTTCCGCTCCTCGCTATGCCGCGACCCTAGACTCGCCATGCTCCCCTCGGTACACTCCCCGGCTCGATTGAGCCACGCTAGAGTCGTGGCCATACTATGGAGGAACCGATTGAAGCAAGTAATTCATGGCAAAAAAGCATGGCTCGGGGCCCTGGCCATAACCCTGGCCGTTCTAGCCGCCGCGTGCGCGAGCGGCGCGGCCGGCGTCCGCGGCGATAGGCCCGTAGTCGACTATCCCGGCCTCGGCCTGTCCGGCGATCCTATCCCCATGAGCGATGGCATCCTGACCGGTACCCTACCTAACGGCCTTCGCTATTACCTCGCGTCGAACCAGAGGCCCGAGAAGCGCGTTACCCTGAGACTGTTCGTCGACGCGGGCTCGCTCCTCGAGACCGAGGACCAGCGAGGGCTGGCTCACTTCGTCGAGCACATGGCCTTCAACGGGACCGAGCGTTTCCCGAAGGCCGAGCTGCTCGGCTATCTCAGGGGCCTCGGCATGAAATTCGGCCCCGAGATCAACGCCTACACTTCATTCGACGAGACTGCTTACGTTATCGAGGTTCCGACCGACGGTTCCGCCGTACCCGCGGGAGCCTTGGCCGTGCTAGACGATTGGTCCCGAGCGATTTCTATCCTGCCCGAGGAGGTCGAGGCCGAGCGAGGCGTTATCCTCGAGGAGCATAGGCAGGGACTGGGCGCCATGGATAGGCTGAGGCGGGTAGCCTTCCCCGTGCTGTTCGAAGGATCCCCGTACGCCGACCGGATGCCGATAGGCCTCCCGGCCGTTATTCAGAACGCGCCGGCCGAGACGCTGCGAGCCTTTTACGAGAAGTGGTATCGGCCGGATAATATGGCCGTGGCCATAGTCGGCGATTTCGACGCCAAGGCGCTGGAGGCCGAGCTAGCGGGCCTTTTCCCCGCCGAGAAGCCGTCCGTACCCCTGGATAGGCCTCGTTTCGAGCTGCCGGCTCCCGTCCCCGGAAGGATAGCCTATTGCGCGGCGTCCGATCCCGAGCTTACGTACGACGCTATACAGCTATCGTATAGGCAAGAGCCTAGCCGCGAGCGGGCCGATATCGAGTCTTTCAGGGACGGGCTCATGGCCGCCATAGGCGGGATGATCCTCGACGAACGCGTCACGGCAGCGCTGGAGAGTCCCGACGCGCCCTTCGTGTACCTAGGCGCGGATTCGTCGCGCTACGGCCGCGAGTCGAGCGTCTATACGCTGACGATAGTCCCGGCGCTCGGCGCGATGGACAGGAGCATCGAGGCCGTGCTCGCGATGAAGGAGTCTATATCGCGTTTCGGCTTCGGCGAGCAGGAGATAGCGCGGGCCAAGAAGAACCTGCTCTCCGCCTTCGAGGCCGCCGCCTCCGAGAAGGGGCGTCAGGAATCCCTCGGCCTCTCGAACGAGATGGCTGAGCATTTCTTCCGCGAGCAAGCCTTGCCCGATCTCGATTGGCGGCTCAAGGCCGCGAGGCTCCTGATCCCGGGGATAGGCGCGGCCGAGCTGCGGTCGTCGGCCGCGGCGCGGTTCGAAGGCGACGACCTCTGCGTCCTCCTATTGTCCGGCGAGGGGCAGGCTTCCGGCATCCCGTCCGAGGCGCGGGTCAGGGAGCTCGTCGCGGCATCCAAGGCGGCCGTCTTGACGGCTCCGGCGTCCGCCGATCTCGACGGCGCGCTCGTGGCCGTCTTGCCGCCTCCCGGCGCAATAGTCGTCGAGGCCGTAGACCCAATAAGCGGCGTGATCCGCTGGAGCCTTTCCAATGGCGCGAGGGTGCTCGTAAAGAAGACCGATAATAAGAACAACGAGATAGTGCTCATAGGCCTGGCCAAGGGAGGCACGAGCGGAGTCGCCGACGACGAGGCCGTGAGCGCGGCCTTGGCGGCGGATATGGGCGCCGCATCCGGCCTCGGGGAGCGATCCGCCCTCGACGTCGAGAAGCTCCTCGCGGGACGGCAGGCGTCGGTATCCTTCTTCATGCAGCCGTATTTCCGCGGGTTCCAAGGCGGCGCTACGACTGAGGACCTACCCGCCCTGATGGAGCTGCTCCATCTTAACTTAACGGCTCCGAGGATAGAGTCCGGGGCGGTCAAGGCCCTCATGCAGAGGCTGGAGGCGAGCCTAGCCCAGCGGGACGCTAGCCCCGAGACAGCCTTCAGCGACGCGTTGACCGATCTCTATACCGGCGGCCACGAGCGGTTCAAGCCTCTGACGGCGGACTCGCTTCCCAGGGTTTCTAACGACGACGCCCTCCGTATCCTCAAGGGCGCCATGAGCGTCGGCGACTATAGTTTCGTCTTCGCCGGGAACGTCGACCCGCAGGCCTTGCGCCCCCTCGTGGAGAGGTATATCGCATCGATACCAGGCGCCCGCTCCGAAGCGGGCTGGAAAGACCTGGGCATACGGCGGCCAGGAGCGGCCGAGCGCATCGTACGAAAGGGGCAGGAGGAGAAATCGATAGTATACCTGGGCTGGTTCTCCCCCGAGCCGTACGGCCGACTGGCTGACGCCGCCGCCCAGGCCCTCGGCAACTATCTCGACATCCGCGTCACCGAGGAAGTCCGCGAGAAGCTGGGAGGGGTATACTCCGCCTCCGTAGGCCTGTCCCTGGATTACCTGCCCCGCGACGAGCTTAGCCTCCTCATAGGCTTCTCGTGCGATCCGGGGCGTGTGGACGAGCTTTCATCCGCGGTCGTCGCGGAGCTATCGGCCGCCGCCGCGGGCTCTATCGATACGGATCGCTTCGGGAAGGCCGTCATGGCCCTGAGGAAGGGCCTCGAGGCCTCGATGCAGGATAACGGGTTCCTCGCCGCCGATATCGCGATGAGCGACGCGCTCGGTAAGACGACGACGGCCGAGCTCTACGGCCTAGACGCCGTGTACGCGGCCCTGACCCCTTCCGATATCGTCGCGGCGGCGGCGGCCCTGGCAGGTTCCGGGCCAGCGCGCGTCATACTCTATCCCGAGGAACGTAGGTAGATAGCGACGGGTATCCCGTGCATGACCGGGGCGACGGCCGGGCCGGAACCATCGGTCGAGGTGAGAGCGTTGGCCGAACCGCCGCGGTCGACGCCGTCCGGTCCCAGCTCGAGCCAGGCGCCCTCGTGCAGGCTGACGACGCCGGGCGCGATGTCGTCGGAGACCAGGGCGCGGACAAGGACCGCGCCCCGGTCGTTGCTCGCGACCAGCCCGTCGCCGCTCCGAACGCCGAGCCTCGCGGCGTCCTCCGCCGCTATCGTCAGTTCGCCCGAGTCGGGGCCCGCGCGCCCTCCGCCCTGCGAGTGGGTGCGGCGTATCGTCTTGGGCGTAATAAGCGAAAAGGGGTAGCGCGGGTCGGCCGGAGGGTCGGTCCACGCGGGAACGGCAGAGCGGCCGGTATCGCGGGCGTAGGCCTCGCTCCGTAGCTCGACCCTGCCCGACGGCGTCGGGAGGGGGTTGGCCTCGGGGTCGGCGGCGAAGTCGGACAGGCCGACGCGGTCGCGGCCCTCGCCTATGTAGACCCCCGTCGCCCTGAACGCGTCCGCGTCCGGCGCCTCGGACTCGGCGACGAAGCGCTCTAGCCACTCGGACGCCGACCTGCCCCCTGAGAAGGCCTCGCCGAAGCCCATGCGCTCCGAGAGCTCGCGGAAGACGTCGTAGTCGCTCCTGGCCAGCCCGCGCGGCGGTACGGCGGCCTTCTTGTAGAGCAGGTAGTCGCCTAGCCAGGGGGCTCCGAGGTCTTCCTTCTCCAGGGCCGAGCAGACCGGCAGCACGACGTCGCACAGCCTGGCCGTCGGAGTCATGAACAGCTCGTGGCAGACCGAGAACTCCAGCGATTCCATCGCGCGCTTAGACTTGAGGCAGTCGGCGCCCTGGTTGACGGCGTTGAAGCCGGCTACGTAGGCGGCCCCGACGTCGCTCGGGTAGCCTCCGCGACGGCCCTCCAAGACGGCGTCGGGCCAGCGCAGGATGGGCGCTGACCGGTAGTCGCCGGCGGGCAGGTCCGGGAAGGAGCCCGCCCTGGGGGTCGGGAGCCGGTTGTTAAGGGAGCCAGTCGAGCCGCCGGCTATCCCGAAGTTGCCCGTGGCCACCTGCAGGGCCGCCGAGAGGCGATAGCTCTCCTCGCCGTTAAGTACGCGCTGTATCGAGTATCCGGGCACGAGCATCGCCGGAGAGGCCGCCGCGTACTCCACGGCGAACGACTCTATGGTCGCTGCGTCGACGCCGCAGGCGCGCTCTGCCCAGGCCGGCGACCGCTCCACGCCGTCGGCTGCCCCGGAGACGTAGCGCTCGAGGTCTTCCATGCCTACGGCTAGGCGGGAGGCTCGGGGCATGTCCACGAGGCCGCGCTTGAATAGCGAGTACAGTACCGCGAGCATCATAGCCGCGTCGGTGCCGGGCCGTATCGGTATCCAGCGGGCCCCGAGCGCCGCGGCCGTCCTCGTTCGCCGAGGGTCTATGACTATGACCGGGGTCCCCGCGCGGGCGGCGGCCGCCACGGCCGGCCCGAGTTCCGTTCCCAGCCTGGCCTCTAGTATGTTAGCGCCCCACAGCACGACGAGGCGGCTATGCCTTACCGTGGACGCGTCCCATCCCGAGCGCTTCGCGGCGTCGCCGAACAAGTAAGGCAGGACGAAGCGGGCCGCTCCGTTAGAGTAGTTGCTCGACAGGCCCGTGCCCCCGCCCGAGGCCGCGAGGAGCCTGGTCAGCAGCCCTTCGCTATTATGCAGGGCTCCCGTGGAACCGGCGCCGCCGAGGCCCATGACGCCGCTCGGGCCGAGGCGCTCTCGCGTCTCGCCTAGGCGCCTTGCAACGAGGCCGAGCGCCTGGTCCCACCCGACCTCGCGGAAACGCCCGGAGCCCCGCGGCCCGTCCGCGACGAGGGGAGACAGGAGCCTGTCCCGGGCGTAGTGCTCCTCGTGGAGCGAGTAGCCTCGCGGGCACGGCTTGAGGCCCGGGGCGGCCGGGTTCCGTTCCAGCCTCGTTACCTCGCCGTCCTCCACGACGGCGACGAGGGGACAGGCGTTGCCTCCGCAATCCTTACCGCAGAACGTGGGGACTCTCTGTACCATCATGCCTCTCCTCGCGGGGCTCCGGCCGCGGCCCGCCTCGAAGTTAACGACGGGGAGCCTGAAGAGGTCAAGACCGCTCCGCCGCCTCGGCGGAGCGGAGGGCTTGCCCGGCCGCCCCGTCCCGGTCGATACTTACGGGGATGACGCATACGGTATCGCCGCTTTTCGGAACGGCCTGCGTGCTCGCCGGCGGGCGTGGCAGGCGCATGGAGGGTCGGGACAAGCTCCTCGTCGGGTTCCGCGGGGAGCGCCTGCTCGAGCGGATAGGGCGCCAGCTCCGCAGCCGGTTCTCGGACCTGGTGGCCGTATCGTCGCGTCCGGAGGTCTTCGAGGGCCTCGGGTACCGCGTCGTGCCGGACTCGCTCCCCGACGGAGGGCCCCTCGCGGGCCTCCACGCGGGGCTCCGCGCGACGCGGAGCGAATGGGTCTACCTGGTGGCCTGCGACATGCCGTTCTTCTCCCCCGCCTGGGTCGACGCGCTGGAGCGCAGGATAGAGGAACTGCCTGGAAACGGCGACGGAGCCGCCGATGCTCCCGTCGCCGTCGCGGCCGCGTCGGGGCCGTACTTCGAGCCGTTCCACGCGTTCTATAGGGCCGCCTTCGCGGACGATATCGAGGCGGCCTTCCTCGCCGGGGGCGGACGGCGGCCGTCGATCCAGTCGGTCGCGCGCTCCCGGGCGGTCGAGCTGCTCGACGGCGGCGCCTACGTATCAAGCTCGTCGCCTATATTCGCTAACGTCAATACGCCGCGGGATCTCCTCGACGCGGAGGGCGCTTCTATAGGGCGCGACGTTCCGGTCATTTGACAGGAACCGGCGACGGGGCCATACTGGGCTTCCCTTAATCCCATGCGCTCATAGGAGAAACCCATGCCCAAGACCGTCATAGCGACCAAGAACGCGCCCGCCGCCCTCGGCCCATACTCTCAGGCTATAAAGACAGACTCGCTGCTCTTCTGCTCGGGCCAGCTCGGCCTCGACCCCGCCACCGGGGAGCTCGCCGACGGCGTGCGCGCGCAGGCCGACCGCGCCATGGGCAACCTGAAGGCGGTCGCCGAGGCCGCCGGGACCTCTCTCGACCGCGTGGTCAAGACGACCATATTCCTCAAGGACATGGCGGATTTCGCGGCAGTGAACGAGGTCTACGGGTCCTATTTCCCCGGGGACAAGCCCGCCCGCTCCACTATAGCCGTCGCGGCCCTGCCCAAGGGCGGCCTCGTCGAAATCGAAGCCGTCCTCTCCCTTTAGGCCGCGGCATGTACGATTTCGATAGTCCTATCGATAGGACGAAGACCGACTCGCTAAAATGGAAGTCGACGGGAGCCTGTCGATCGGCCGCCTACCCGGACGTGATCCCGATGTGGGTGGCCGACATGGATTTCGCGACTCCCCCAGAGGTCGTGGAAGAGATGAAAAGGCGAGCCGGGCATCCCATCTACGGATATTCCGCCGAACCCGAGGCCCTGTACGCCGCGTATACGCGATGGATGCGCGACCGCTACGGCCAGGGCGTCGAGCGGGAATGGCTATCGTTCTCGCCCGGGATAGTGCCGGCGATAGCGACTGCCATCAGGGCCTTCACCGAGAGGGGCGACGGCGTCGCTATCACGCCCCCCGTGTACCATCCCTTCAAGAAGCTAATAGAGAAGAACGGTCGCGCCGTCGTCGAGGCTCCCCTGGTCGACCGCGGCGGGCGCTACGAGTTCGACTTTGGCGCCCTGGACGCGGCCTGCGCTAAGGCCAGGCTCCTCGTGCTGTGCAGCCCCCATAACCCCATAGGCCGCGTGTGGAGCCGCGACGAGCTCCTCGCCGTCGCCGAGATAGCGGAGCGCCGCGACGTCATAGTCGTGGCCGACGAGATACACGCCGACCTCGTATTCGCCCCCGCGCGCGTCGAGCCGGCTCTCGGCCTTGGCGAGCGGCTACGGAAGCGCCTCGTCTCGGCCTGGGCCCCGAGCAAGACCTTCAATATCGCGGGGCTCCAGGCCTCGGTCATTGTAGTGCCCGACGAGGGCCTGAGGGCGGCCTTCGCCCTGGAGAGCGAGGCGACCGGCCTCGGCGGACCCAACTGCATGGCCACGGCGGCCGCCGCGACCGCCTACGAGCGATGCGGCCCGTGGCTCGACGAGGCGCTCGCCTATATGAGGGGCAACTACGAGGCCCTGGTCGGCGGCCTGTCGGCCCGGGCCCCGGCGCTCAAGGTCTACCCCCTGGAGGGCACCTACCTCGCATGGATAGACTTCCGCGGCGCCGGCCTCTCGGGCGACGTCGGGGGGGAGCTCGTAGAGCGCGCGGGCCTCTGGCTCGACGCGGGCACGCGCTTCGGCTCCGGCGGCTCGGGCTTCGCGAGGCTCAACCTCGGCTGTAGCCGGGCGGTCGTCGAGACCGCCGCGGACAGGCTCGCCGAGGCCTTCGGCTAGGCCAGGGCCGGCTCAAGCTCCAGCTCGGGCATCGCCTCCCCTAGGACGGCGAAGCCCGCGGCGCGGGGCACGAGCCCCTTGACGACGCACAGCTCCGCGAGCAGCACCGTGCCGCCCGCGGCGCCCCTGAGGGTATTGTGCGACAGGAGCTCGAACTTCCATCCGAGGGTCGAGCAGGGCCGTAGCCTGCCTAGGGTAGCGCTCATGCCCTTGCCCGCGCCGCGGTCGAAGCGCGGTTGGGGCCTGTCGGGGGCGTCTATGTATACGAGCGGCCGCTCCGGGGCGCTCGGCAGGCGGAGGCCGTCGGTATCCGCCCCCGCGTCCATCCAGGCCCTCAGTATGGAGGCCCTGTCAGCCGGCCGCTCGAGCGAGACCGACACCGCCTCCAGGTGGCCGTCGGAGACCGCCACCCGGTGGCACGCGGCGCTGACGCCGAAGGTCGCTCCCTCTACCCTCGAGCCGTCCGCGGAGAGCCTGCCTAGTATCTTGATGGGCTCCGCCTCGAGCTTCTCCTCCTCGCCGTGGATGTACGGGACGGCGTTGTCTATGAGGTCCATGAAGGGGACTCCCGGATAGCCGGCGCCCGAGGCCGCCTGGAGCGTCACCACGTTGACCGCCCTGAGCCCGAACGCGTCGTCCAGGGGCTTCAAGGCCATCACGAGGCCTATGGTCGAGCAGTTGGGATTGGTCACTATCGCGCCTCCGCCCGGGTAGGGCTGGCGCTCGACGAGTCGCAGGTGGTCCGCGTTGAGCTCCGGCACGACGAGCGGCACGTCCACGCGCATCCTGTGGCAACGGGCGTTGGAGACCACGAGCCGGCCGCTCTTGGCCCAATCCTCCTCTATCTCCGAGGCGACGTCCGCGTCGAGGGCCGAGAACGCTATGGCGGGCCCGGAAAACGGCGCGCAGCCGCGTACCGCCATCGTCGCCGCGGCCTGCGGCATGGGGTCCGGGAGCATCCATCGCGTGCTCTGCCCGTATGGCTTGCCAGCCGATCGTTCCGAGGCGCAGAGCGCCACCGGCTCGAACCACGGGTGATCGAAGAGGATCGATACGAGCCTCTGGCCTACGGCGCCGGTCGCCCCTAGAATCGCTACCGGTATCCTTTGCATGGTACAGCTCCCTTCGCTATCGCGCGTCTATATAGCGCGCCGCCGCCCTCGGTACGAGCACCGCGGTCACGCTGAATTCTGGATCCAATTGATGCCCCTCGGTCGCCCGGAGGCCTATCTCGCCGGCCCTGAGCAGGGCGAGCAGCGGCGCGTTCGCCTCGACCCCCGGGCAGCCGGGGAATCCGAACGAATAGCGCTTGCCGGCGCTCGAGGCGCCCCTGCCGGCCAGCTCCACGGCTATCGACTCATGGGCCGTCTCCGCGGCGGCCTCCGCGAGGCCGGCCAGGAGGCCGTGGGCTCGGAGGTAGGCCGACGAGTCGCCCGCGGCCCTGACCGAGGCCAGGTATCCGGCGGCCTTCGCGCCTAGCGTCACGCAGAACGCCGCGGCCGAGTCGTCGCGGGCGTAGTAGTCGGCTACCGAGCGTCGTTCCCCGGCCGCTTCCCGAGGGAAGGCGAAGGCAGCCGCTTTCCCGGCGCCGTCCGAGAATTCAACGGTCTCGCCGTCCCGCTTCGTCGCGGCGAAGAAGCCGTAGCGGCATGACGCCGTGACGCCGCCCGCGGCCGTCAGCGCCGCGACCGCCTCCGCGAGGGCCGCCCGGCCCTCCGCCTCGTCGGCGTAGCCCCAGCGGGACCTGGCCACGGCGTTGTAGTCCAGCCTGCCCAGGAGCTCCGCGAACGGCACGTCGGCCATTGCCGCGGAACCGAGGAAGGGCGGGACGAAGGCGGGGCCGTCGACGAGCGCGCGGCGCGGCCACGGTTCCGGTTCCGCCGACGGGAGCGCTGAAGCCGCGCCGTCGCTAACTTTTGCGGCTCCTCGCGTCCCCGCCGCGCCGGGAGAAGAACCCTCGGCGCGGGAGCCTCCTAGCAGGGATACGGCCTCGAAAGGGTCTCGCGCGTAGGCCACGAGGCCGGGGCGCGCGGGCTCTATGCGCTCGGCCACGTACTCGCGGTCGACCGCGGCGCCTCCGCAGAGGAGGATCGCCCTCGAGCCCGAGGCCGCGAGCGCGCCCGCCACCCGCTCCATCTCCGCGAGCGACTTGGTAAGGAGGCCCGAGACGCCTACCGCCACGGTCCCAGCCTCGCGGGCGGCCGCCGCGATGTCGGCCGCGCTCCTGTCGGTGCCTAGGTCGACGACGTAGAAGCCGGCGGCCTCGAGGACCATGCCGACGAGGTTCTTGCCTATATCGTGCAGGTCGCCTTTCACCGTGGATAGGACGACGCGAGGCCCGCGCGCGGCCGCGACGCCCGCGGCGGCTCGGAGCGCCTCGAAGGCTTCCCTGGCCGAGTCGGCGCTGCGCAGCACGAGGGGCAGGGCGATAGCGCCGGCGTCGTACCGCCTGCCTAGCTCCGCCATGGCCCCGGCGATGGCTTCCGCCACGGCGGTCGCTCCGGGGCCCGTACCGGCGGAGGCGACCGCGGCGACCGCGCCCTTCGAGTCGCCGGCCATCACGGCCGCGGCGACGCGCGCGAGCGGATCTATCGCCTCCGGGCCCTCCGGGCCGCTCGCCTGGTCGGCTAGGGCGGCTGGCGCTGGCGCGAAAGACAGGAGGAGGCCTATGGCGTCGCCGTAGCCCGCGTCGCCGCCCCTGGCCTCTATGAGCGCGTCGGCGGCGTCGGCTAGCCCCTCCGGCACGTCTAGCTCGAGGACGGCCGGGTCGACGATGGCCGCCGTCAGCCCCGCGGCCCTCGCGGCGGCGACGAAGCGCGCCGTAAAGGCCGGGCGCATGGCCTTGGGAAGGCCGAACGACGAGTTGCCCACGCCCAGCACCGAGCCTGAGCCGGGGCATGCCTCCCGGAGCCCCGCTACCGCGGCCAGCGTCTCGACGGCCGCGAAAGCCAGCGAGCGATCGCCCGAGGCCACGGGGAAGGTGCATGCGTCGAATAGGAGGTCCTCGGGCGCGAGGCCCCTGGAGAGGGCCAGCTCGTAGAGCCCGCGGCAGACGGCCAGCTTAGTCCCGCGGTCCCGGGCCGGGCCGTTCTCGTCCATAGCGAGGCACACTACGGCCGCGCCGTACTCCCTTGCCAGGTCGAAGGCGAGCGCGGCCTTGGCCGGGTCCTCGAGGTTCACCGAGTTGACGAGGGGCCTGCCTCCGACGAGCGGCAGGCAGGCGGCCAGCGCCGCCGGATCGGTCGTATCGACGGAGACGGCGGCCGCGGCCACGGAGGCCGTCCTCGATACTATGCCGGAGAGAGCGGCGACCTCGTCCTTGGCGGCTCCCGCGACCGAGACGTCGACGGCGGCCGGACCCTTGGCGGCCCTGCCCGCGGCGAAGCGGGCCGCGGCCTCGAGGTCGCCGGCCTTGACGAGGGCCTTGAACGCGGCCGAGCCGGAGGCGTTGGAACGCTCGTCTATGACGAGCATGGCCGGCCTCGCGTCGGGCCCGCCTGCGACATCGGGCCCGCCTGCGACGACGGATTTTCCGGCGACGACGGGTCCTCCGGCGACGACGGGTCCTCCGGCGACGACGGCCGAGAACGAGGAGGCTAGGGCGAATCGCCTCGCGGGCCTGGGCGACGGGCGCCCTATCCCGGCTATAGCCCGGGCGAGCGCGGCTATATGGTCCGGCCCGGTGCCGCAGCAGCCTCCCGTTATACCTGCGCCGAAGCGCGCGGCTATGGCCGACGTCTTCTCGGCGAAGGCGGCGGCGTCGAGCGGCCAGCTTACCCTTCCGTTAGCCGATCGGGGGAGGCCAGCGTTGGGCATTATGCATATAGGGGCGCTCGAGGCGGCGGCGAGCGCCCCGAAGGCGGCCTCCAGCTCGTCGGGGCCGCCCGAGCAGTTGAGGCCTATGGCCAACGGGCCGAAGGGCTCGACGACGGCCGCGAAGGCCGCCGGGTCGGCCCCGGAAAGGAGCCGCCCGCGCGCGTCGACGGTCGCGCTCGCGATGAACGGCAGGAACCGGCCCGTCGCCCGCCCGGCTTCCTCGAGGGCCCCGATGGCGGCCTTGCACTGAAGGCTGTCCTGGACCGTCTCGATGAGCGCCAGGTCGGCCCCGCCCTCTATCAGGCCCAGGAACTGCGGCAGGTAGGATTCGCGTAGCTCCCGGTAGGATGACCCGCCGAGGCTGGGAGCGTCCGATCCAGGCCCTACAGAGCCCGCGACCCAGCGCGGGCGACCGTCCCTGGCGGTGGCGGCGTCGGCCGCCCCGCGGGCCAATCCGGCCGACGCCGCGTTGATGCGCCTGGCCAGGCCCGCGGCGCCTTCCGCCCCTAGGCCTTCGGCGTCGGCGGCGAAGCGCCCGAGGCTCCTGGCGTTGGCGTTGAACGTCGCCGTCTTGAGTATCTCGGCGCCGGCGGCGAGGTAGCCTTCATGGACGGCCGAGGCGGCGCCAGGCCGCTCGAGGGCCACGAGGTCGCGCCTGTCGGGGTCCTCGTCGCCCAGGAGCGCGTCGAGGAGGCTGCCTGTAGCGCCGTCGGCGAGGACGACCCGCTCCCGTATTGCCGCCACGAGCGCCTCGGCTCGTCCCGAGGAGGCGATCGACGTGCCGGCGATCATCGAGAGGCCCCGTTCGCGCGGCCGAAGACGGCCTCGAGGGTCTCCACGGCGTCCCTGGCCTTGCCCATGGTGAAGAAGTGCACGCAGGGCGCTCCCGCGTCGAAGAGGCCCTCGACGAGGGCCGCCGCGTGCTTGATGCCCGCGAGCCGTTCCTCGGCCGGGCTCCTGGCCTCGGAGAGGGCCGCCGCGAGCTCGGGCGGCACGTCGACGAAGAAGGTCCCGGGTACCCCGGCCAGGGAGCGGGCCCTGACCAGCGGCTTGACGCCCGGGATTATTGGCGCCCGGATGCCGGCCGCCCTGGCCCGCTCGACGAAGCTCCTGTATCGCGACGCGTAGAAAATCATCTGGGTGGCTATCCACGACGCCCCGGCCCCTACCTTCTCGGCGAGCGACTCGAGGTCGGCCTCCGGGTTAGGCGAGCTGGGATGCTTCTCGGGGTACGCGGCGACGCCTACGGCGATCCCGGCGGGAGAGCCCTTGGAGCCGTCGGAAAGGTACTCGCCCGCGTTCATGGCGGCTACGATGCGGACCAGGTCCACGGCCCTGGGGAGCGATCCCGCGGCGTTACCCGCGGGGGCGCGCTCGGCGAAGGGGGTGAAGCGCTCGTCGCCCCGCACGACGAATACGTCGGAGAACCCGGCGTAACGGAGGTCAATGAGCTGGTCCTCGGCCTTGAAGCGGTCGCTTCCCAGGCAGACGACGTGAGGGACGACCGAGGCCCCGGTCCGCTCCCTGATGGCGACGCATAGTCCTAGCGTGCCGGGCTTGCCCCGTATAGGCACCGCGACGGGCTTGCCGTCCTTCTCGGCCCAGGCCCGGCCCGCGGGATGGTCGGTGACGCTGACGAAGGCCGGGTCGAAGGGCGCTACCGCCTCGACGCAGGCTATGACGCCGTCGGGGTCGCCGCCCCGCGACGGCGGGACTACTTCTATGGAGATCCGGCGCGGCTTCTCGCCGAGCGCCTGCATAACGCTGCCCATATAGGCCTCCTATTTCGAGTACGCCGGGGCGTCGTACCGGCTCGGCTCGCGCCTCGACGATACGCCTCAAGTATACGGCCACTAGCCGCTGCCCGGACGGAGGATGTAGCTATTCGACTGTGTAAGACTGGCCCGAGCGCCGTCCGTTCCGCGTCGACGGAATCGGATCGTCAAAGGCCGGTTAAAAACCGGCGCTTCGGTTCATGGACGCCCGGGGCGTCACATCGTCTGGCGCTTGGAATTTCGCGTGGGTTTGTTCGTGGAGTCGGTATCGGCGGTAAGCGCGAGGCGGGCGGAGGTCGAGGCGTTGAAGGCGTGTGCGGCGTATAACCGTATTCGTTCCATAATCGTCTCCTCGCGGGCTCCATGGCCCGCTATGAAGACTATATCGACTATCGAAATGAAGCGCAAGGGGTACCTGTCGATAGAAACATGGTCGAAAGGGACATCATCGAGCGGTCAGCTCTATCGCCCCGTCCCGGCTCATGACGTAGGTCGCCGTGGCCAGGGCGGAAGGCTCGAAGGGGGGAGCCGCGAGCGTCGATACCGAGCAGCCGATCAATGCGGCGGCGACGTCGCCCGCCGAGACTCCGCTTCCCGCCCGGCCGGGGCCGATTATAGAAGGGCCCGCCCCGTGTAGCGCGACGCGCGTCCCTCCCGCCTCGACGGCGGAGGGCCTATAGCGCCTCGAGCCCAACGCCAGCGAGAACGGCCCTCGGATCTCGGCTATATCGAATTCGAGGACGATGTCCCCGGCTCCCAGCGATACGTTACGCTCCGTAGACAGGCCGCCCGCGGCCCTGAGGCGGACGGCGCACATGGAGGCCTCCTCGGTCGCCGAGTAGGCGGTAAGGCGGGCGGCCTCGTCCCCGGCCGACCACGGCAGCCAGGCGGAGAGGCCTACGCCGGCGATCGCCGTCGCTAAAACGCCGTACGCGAGGCAGGGGAGGCCGGCC
>JAHIWG010000131.1 GCA_018816345.1 Spirochaetota bacterium
CCACGCGCTCGTCGTCGAGCACTGCAAGCGCCGATGCCGCGTCCGGCCCGCCTGCGACGGCTACCCGCTCGCGCCCGCATGCGCCTTCGCGCTCGGCGCTACGCGGAAGATATGCGAAGAGGATATGAGCGAGGAACGGGAGATGCGATTAGACTAGGCGTCTTCCTTATCTCGCATACTCTCTTACTCTTCGTTATCCTATGCTATTGCTTTTCGCGGCCTGTCGGTATCCTGGCTCGTCAAGGCTTCTTGGTATCGAGCAGGATGGTGACGGGCCCCATATTGACGTACGAGACCTCCATGGAGGCCCCGAAAACGCCAGAAGCCGAACGCCTCGCGATGCGGGCGACGCTCGCCTTGAAACGCTCGTAGAGGGCCTCGGCCATAGCGGGAGGGGCCGCGTCGCCGTAGGAAGGGCGCTTTCCCTTCCTCGCGTCGGCCAGCAGCGTGAACTGCGACACGGAGAGGACCCCGCCGCCGGTATCGATCACGGACAGGTTCATCTTCTCGTCGGCGTCCTCGAATATCCTGAGCCCGCATATCTTCTCCGCGAGCCAGTCGGCGTCCGCCTCCGCGTCATCCTTGCCTACCCCGAGGTATACTAGCAGCCCCGCGTCGATCGCGCCGACTATGGCGCCCTCGACGCTTATAGAGGCGTTCTTAACCCTTTGCACTACGGCCTTCATATAGGCGTTCCCCTACTGTTCATGTATGGCGAGGCATTCGAGGAAGAACGACGAACCCTCCGTATTCCTGACGCGAGCCAGTACCTCGACGGGCCTATCGGGAGCGAGCCTGGCCTCGAAGCTTACCCTGACGCGCGCTATGCCCTCCAGGCGCTTCTTGTCGTGGTAACCCACGAGGAGGTCGAAGCTGGCGCCGCCCGCGGACGACTCGACGTTGGCGGGCAAGCCTTTCCAGATAACGCCCACGCCCTCGTACAGCCGAGGGGACTCCGATACGTCGGCGTACGTGAACCTATCCGGCATGGATAGGAAGCTCGGTTCCCGTACGTAGCGCGCGAGCGCTTCCGCCTTGGCCTTGACCTGCCTCGTCGCGTTAGAGGACAGGAGGCGGTTGAGCTCCACGAGCGCCGCCTCGTCGCGATAGTCGGAGAACAGGCGCTTCGCGGCGTCGAAGGCCTCGAGCGCCTCTTTCTCGGTAAGCACGATATCGAATCCGCCGGCCGAACCGACGGGAGAGGCGGATTCCTCCGAGCTGAGCGCTATATCGGATACCCCGGCCCGTCGGGGCGCGGCAGATCGTATGCCTGAAGCGACCATCGGGTAGAGCCAGATAGCCAGGGCGATCGCCGCGATCGCGGCTACCGCGGAGAGGACGAGGCCCGCTCGGAACGGCGGCGCCGGGTACAGCCTCCGCGCCTTCGCCGTGGAGATGGCCTCCGTGCTAGGGCCGGACTTCCTGAGGTAGTCGAGGCCGCGCCTCGCCCTGCGGTCGCGCGGCCGGCGCTCCAATATCTCTACGTAGAGCTGGACAGCCTTATCGGATTCCCCGCGCCGCACGTAGACGGCGGCGAGGCCGAGCGCCGCGTCCGCGTCCCTGAAGTCGATGGACTGGGCGCGACGGAAGCAGGAGAAAGCCCCGCCCGAATCCTCCTTGCGGAGGTAGGCGATCCCGAGTAGCACGAAGAACCTGGCGTTCTCGCGGTACACGGCGGAGAGCGGCTCGAGGAGGCTGATAAGGTCGGCCCACCTATGGCGCCGGAACAGGGACTCTGCCTCGTCGAGAGGATTCTTAGGCATCGGGCTCTCAGTACTTGCTCTTGCGGGCCTCTAATCGCCGCAGTATGGATTCAAGGGCCGCAATATCGTCGGCGCTCATGCCGGCGCCCGAGGCGAGGGCGGCGTTGACGGCGTCCAGCACCGATCGCGCCGCGACCAGGTCCGCCATCTCGTCGAGAGGCGCCGTATCGGCAGGGACGGGAATCCCGGCCGGGTCGGCCGGACCGGCGGCCGCTGGCGCGGAGGCGACGGTAGGATAGCTATCGGTAGCTTGAGAGAGCACCGTTCGTATGGCCCTCGTCGAGCCCGGCCTGACCGGCGCGGGCTCGAAATACATGGCGATGGCGCTGTCGTTGATGGAATACGGCAGTAGCGTGAAATTCCTGGCCGGGTTGGCTTCGAACGACCACGCATTATCGTTGAGGCGCTTCCAGTTGGCCGCGACGAGCCTATCGGGCCTCGTAGCGGGGACCGCCAGCTGGACCTGGAGCCCGGTAACGGCTTGGCCGTCGGAGCTCCGTATCCAGGCGTCGGAGTAATCGCCGGAGAGCGCGGTCTCTATCGATAGGGGCCCGAGGGCCTGGGTGCTGAAATGCGCCGAGCCCTTCTCGCCCAGCCACGTGTCCAATAGCACGCGCAGCCCGATCTCGGCGTCCTTCTGGGAGACGTTCTCTATCTCGAACGCCACTCCGAGGCCGTCCGACATGGTCGCGCCGGGCGAGGCCAGGAACGAGAAGGTCTGCTTCACTACGCAGAAGGAAGATCGGAACTCTACCCTAGCGCCGCCGTCCTGCCGCGAGACCGACACCCTGAATTCCGACGCGTCGCCCAGCTTATAGGTCTTCTGATCGAAGGATAGCGTAGCGTAGGTGGTCCTGGTCTCCTGGTCGTACAGGAGCGGCGCGTAGCGATTCCTGGCTACGTCCTCGAGGTAATAGAGGGCGAACCTGCCGGAGCGCTCGTCGAGGACGAGCCGCATCCGCCCGTCCTTTATGTCGAGGCCGAAGGCGGATGACGCGAGTATCGCCGCCGCGGCGATCGCTATCGAAAGCTTCTTCATTTTCCGCCTCCGGACGTTGATCGGGCGGCGAGCCGCTCAAGGTAGAACTGCATCAGCGCGAGGGTACGCTGCTTCATGGCCAGGAGCTCAGCCTCGCCGGTCTCCGGGGCCGCGCTCGCGGCGGCGGCCTCCCGGTCCTTCGGCGCCGCGGCCGACGCGCCGAGCTCCGCCTGCAGCCGCTCTAGCTCGACGACCCGTGCGTCCTTCTCCTGGAGGCGCTTCGCTAGGTCGTCCATGGCGGCCTTGAGGCTGGCGACCTGCTCCTCGAGCGTGGATTGGGTCTGAGCCACGCCGCGCTTGGCTTCGCCGTAGCGCTTCTGGTACACGTCCAGGGCCTGCTCGTAGGCCTTCTCCCGCCGCTGGAATTCCTCGATGATGCGTAGCGACTCTTCGTGGCTCCACTTGAGCAGCGTCAGGAGCTCGTCCTCGCGGTACTTGAACTGTATGAGGCTCAGGCGGTACTTGGCGGCCTCGGCCTTGACGCTGTCGGGATAGCGCTCGCCGATAGTCCGGTACAGTTTCTCTGCGTCCGAGAGCCGTCCCAGGGAATAGAGGCTCTCTGCCGACCAGAAGACCGATGCGGGAACCTGGTCGCTCTCGGGGAAGGCCGCTATGAAAGCCTGGAAAGCCCGTACCGATCGCTCGTAGTCCTTCTGGAGGAATACGGCCCTAGCCTTCTGGTACATCATCTCCGAGGTCCGCGCGTGCCCAGGGAAAGCCACGAGGAAGGATTCTACGGCTTTCTCGGCCGAGGACGGATCGCCCGAGGCGAGTAGCGTCATAGCCGACCAGTAGGCGCCGTCGGCCCTGAGGGCGCCGGCGGACGAGTCGAGGAATAGCGAGTCGAAGATCGGCAAGGCCTCCGAGTAGCGGGCGTTAGCGAAAAGCTCTATGCCATGGCGCAGGTCGTCGGCCGGTTTCGTCGCCGGCGCCGCGCTAGCCCCGGCGGTTTGAGCCGAGGCCAGCGACGCGCCGAGAACGACGACGGCGGCGAACGTAGCAACTCGTTTCAGTTTCATGCGTTCGATCCTTCCTTCGATATATTGTCGGCGATTAAGCGATCGGACTAGAGTCCGGCCTCGACGGGCGCCCCCTCGTAGGGCTCGGCCTCGGGATGGCGGAGACGGTCCGCACGAGGCCGGCCCTGTCGTCGCTCTCGAAGAAGGCGCTACCCATGACGAGGATGTCGGCGCCGGCCGCGATGGCCTCCGGCGCCGTGGAGGCGTTAATGCCGCCGTCGACCGCGATGTCGAAATCGAGCCCCCGGCTATCGCGGAAATCCCGTATCTCGGAGAGCTTCCGCAGACAGCCCGGGATCAGGCGCTGGCCGCCGAACCCTGGATTCACCGTCATGACGAGGACCATATCGGCGTAATGCAAGGCCTCCGACACGGCCGAGACGGGCGTGGATGGCACGATAGACACGCCGGCCTTCCTGCCCGCCGAGCGGATCCTCTCAATAAGCCGGTGCGCGTGGACGCATGCCTCGAGATGGAACGTCACGGCATCGGCGCCCGCCTCTATGAACGCGTCGACTAGATTCTCGGGAGACTCCGTCATCAGGTGGGCGTCGAAGAAGAGGCTCGAGCCCTTGCGGAGGTCCGCTACCATCTTCGGGCCGAAGGTCAGGTTAGGTACGAATCGGCCGTCCATGACGTCAAGGTGTATCCACGGGGCGCCGGACGCCTCCACGCTACGGAGAGCCTCGCCCGCGGCCGAGAAATCCGCCGACAGGAAAGACGGCGCGACGATTGTCGATATCATGCCGGGATTCTAGCACGGCGCCGGGCTCCGCTCAAGGCTAGCCTCCGTATTATCATCATAAAACTAGAGCTTTGATTGACTTATTCGAATAATTTCATGTACAATAAAAACAATACGACGGATATCCGAGGCACATGACACGATCCACGGGCGTGGAAACGCTCATATCAGAAGCATATACGTTCCTCTCGGAGCTCGACATAGATTCGGCGCAGGCCTCTATGGAGAGGGCCCTCGAGCGGGACTTCGAGGACGAAGAGCTCCTCTACGCGATGAAGTGCGCCCGTTGGTGGTCGGACTCGAAGGTCAAGGCCGACGCCATAGCTGATCCCTTCGAATCGGGCGAGTACGTCGTGGCCAGGTGGAAGACGTTCAGATCGTTCCTGGCGAGGCTCGGCCCGGTCCGGGAGCGAGCGGCCTCGGCCTTCAAGCAGTTCGCTTTCGGCGTAGCGCTCTCTAAATACGGCCGTCTCGCGTCCGAGGGCGAGAGTACCGATCCGGAGATAGTGCTCAGGCTCGGAAGGGCCAATAAGGGCCACGGCGACTACGAGGCCGCGGTCCGGCAGCTAGAGGGAGCGGCGAAGTCCAAGCGGGACGATCCGGCCATACTCGCGGAGCTGGCGGACGCGTACGCGCTCATAGACGAGCAGCGGGCGTCTAAGGCGCTCTTCCGCGAAGCCTTCTTCATCAACCCCCAGCGGATCGACCTCGAGCTCCTCGAGTCGAGCGCCTTCGCCCGCCTCGCCGAGCGGGTCGAGGAGATAGGCAAGACGGGCATCGAGGCCGCCGAGTGGATTCCCGTGCTGGGGGAGCTGCTGGGCGTCTTCTCCGTAAAGCGCGAGCTCAAGCCGGTCGAGGCCGGCAAGCTGAAGCAATCGATATACGAGCTCGAGACGGAGCTCGCCGCGGACGGTTCAAGGAGGGCGATTCTCGTGCCGAGGCTGATCAACCGGTATTTCTGGCTGATTGACCATTACATGAACAGGAAAGAGGATAAGTCGAAGATCGACGAGCTCCTCCTAAAGATTAAGCTTCTTGACCCCATCGTTTACAAGCAATACATAGCCTGATCCAGGAAGAGGAGACCGAGATGGCCGATTCGCCTATAGCTAAGAAACTCCAAGAGATGCTCAACGAAGAAAAGTGGACGCGAGCGACCTTAAGCGGCTACACCGTCAACCAGATCAAGGAGCTCGACGCCCTCTTCCACGACGCCGCCGTCGAGAAGTCGCTCGACGAGGTGAGCGAGCTGTGCCTCGAGCATATCGGCCATAGCAAGAACAGCATCGCCGCGCTGTACCTGTCGGGCATCATCGCCCTCTCCAGGCAGCAGATCGACGATTCTAATATGGTCTCCCTGATCAACATATTCGCCGACAACAGGCGGTGGAACATCGTCGAGTACGTATGCAACCGCATCCTCGACTACGGGGAGAACCGCAACGCCCTCGTAAGGCTCGCCGAGTGCTACGAGAACGACGATAAGATAGACCAGATGTACGCCGTCTGGGAGCGGCTGATCCGCGTCGACTACGACGAGGCCGACATCGTCAAGCTCATCGCGGAGAAGAAGGAGAAGGAGGGCGACGTCGAGGGCGCCGTCGACTACTTCCGCAAGGCGATACATCGCTACATCAACAAAGGGCTCTTCAGCAACGTCAAGGAAATCTGGAACAAGCTCATCGAGCTCGCTCCCGCGGATATAGACTTCTTCAACCACGTGCAGAGGAAGATCGCCAAGCAGATCAGCGAGGACAAGGCCGCCGCGCTCTTGACCGACCTGTACAAGCACTACAAGGCAGCCTCCGACTGGGACACCGCGATTTCCATCCTGAAGACCATTATCGACTACGACGACAAGAACCCCGGCGTCCGCAAGGAGATCGTCGAGTGCTACAAGGCCAAGCACGCCGACCACTCGCACGTCGACGAGTATATCCGCCTCTCTAACCTGGCCCAGTCGTACCGTAACGTCCACGAGGCCATCGCCGACTTCGAGAAGCACATCTCGTTCGACGTCGGCAACTACGTCTACCATCGCACCTGGAACATAGGCCGCATCAAGAGCATCAAGGGCGACGAGATAGCGATAGACTTCGCCAAGAAGCGCGACCACCGCATGGGGCTCAAGATGGCCGTGGAGAGCCTTACGACGCTCAAGAAGGACCACATCTGGGTCCTCAAGGCCATATGGTCCAAGGAGAAGCTCCACGACTCAATAAAGAAGGACATTCCCTGGGCGCTCAAGATCATCATCAAGAGCTTCGATAACTACGCCGACGTCAAGAAGCTCAAGGCCGAGCTAGTGCCGTCGGTGCTCAGCGCCAGCGAGTGGACGAGCTGGAGCTCCAAGGCCAGGGAGATACTCAAGACCGACCCCATGTTCGGGAACGCGCCCGAATCGGTAGGCATCTATATCGTCCGCGACCGTCCCCTCTCCTACGAGGAGAAGATCTACAACCAGTTCAAGGCCGAGAAGAATTTCTTCGCCCGCATCCAGGACCTCCGCGACTTCATCGAGAAGGGAGACCCCGATTCCGAGCTGCTCTCGGAGATGCTGCAGTTCTTCACCGGCTACGTACGCTCGTACTCCCAGGTCACCGAGCAGGTCGTGGCCGCGTACCTATTCCTCAAGGAGCTCTCGAGCTGCCATCCCCACTTCAAGAATATAGTAACCCTAGGATTCAACGAGCTGATGGCCGACTGCGAGGATATCGTCTATATCTACTCCAACATCAAGGACGCCACGCTCAAGTCGTCCCTCCTGCTCCACATAAAGAACTTCCTGCCCGAGTGGGCCGATATCTACGTCAGGCTGTTCCCGTACGCGCTCTCCAAGCACATGATAGACGTCCTCCTCGACTCGGGCGAGGTCGAGCGGCTCCAGGCCATGGTCGTCTCCATCGTGGAGAACTACCGCGACCACCGGGAGGCCTTCATATGGGTAGCCAAGAACCTCTGGGACGAGAGCTGGGTCAAGGAACTGGGGCTGTCGTACGACAAGATGCTCATCACCTTGATACACATCCTCGATATCAGCTTCAAGGAGATCGAGAACCACCGCGATACGACCGACAACCGCCGCATTAACAAGCAGGTCGATACCATACTGTTCAAGGACGGACGGCTCGTCGCCTATTTCGATACCGCGGGCAAGGACGATATAGAGCGCATTTTCGCCCTGATCACCGACGTCAAGGATCTCGACCCGGCCATAAAGCTGAGCCTCCGGAAGCAGGTCACGGAGCACCATCCCGACTTCAAGTTCTCCGACGACGAGGAGAAGGCGATCGTCTCCCGCGGCCTCATGGTGACCGCGGCCAAGTACGAGGAGAAGACGAAGCTCCTCGCCCACATAATGGAAGTCGACGTGCCGGCCAACCAGAAGGAGATAGCGTTCGCGCTCTCCCTCGGCGACCTTCGCGAGAACTCCGAGTACAAGGCGGCCAAGGAAAAGCAGGACGAGCTTAACGCCAAGGTCGGCAAGCTCAAGAACGAGATAGAGCGCGCCCAGATATTCGACACCACGACGGTGACGACGAGCAAGATATCGTTCGCCACGGAAGCGCTGCTCAATAACGACATCGACGGCTCGGAGGAAGTCTATATAATCCTGGGCCCGTGGGAATCCGATCCCACCAACCACGTGATCTCGTACCTATCGCCGCTCGGCAAGCGCCTCCTCAACCATAAGATCGGGGACAAGCTGTCGTTCGTGATACACGAGCGCAAATTCGCGTATACCGTCAAATCTATCAAGGCGATAAGCCTGTAGCGACTATCGCCGGCCGACGGTCCGCGGCCGGCCGGTAGGGATGCGAGGGATTCGGCTATGACTAAAAAATTGGGGATCGTCGCTGTTCTCGCGCTCGCCGTCTCGGCTACCGGGGCGGCCCAGGACAGGGTCGACCTCGTCGTCCTCCTCGACTCGTCGCGGAGCATGGCCCAGTACTATAACCCGGTCATCGACTACGTGCTCTCCGGGACGGTCCGGGAGTACATGCGCTCCGGCGACGCGTTCCACCTCCTGTCGTTCTCGGACTCGACGCAGGTCGAGATAGCCCAGGTGCTGCGCACCGAGCAGGACCTGAGGAGCGTCGTCGCGCGGCTCTATCTCCTGTATCCGCTCGGCCGCAATACCGACCTCGTCACCGCGATCAAGAACGTATACCAGTACGTGGCGGACCTTCCCGAGGGTAGCTCCAAGCATATCATCCTGATTACCGACGGCATGCACTCGCCGTCGCCGGGCTCGCAGTACTCCGGGCTCGACGCCCCGGGGGTACGGTCGGAGATAGAGCATTACGCGGCCAGGATCCGCGAGCGCGGCTGGACCGTGCGCATAGTCAGGGTGCCCTTCAACGGCGGCCAGGCTACCGCTGCCTCGGGCGTCGCCGCCGGCCCCGGCGCCGCGCCCGGCTCCTTACAGGGTTCCGCTTCAGGTTCCGCTTCAGGTTCCGCTTCAGGCTCGGCTTCAGGCTCGGAAGCGGGCTCCGAGGGGGAGGCCCTGCCGAGCTCGCCCGGCTCGGGCGACTACCTGGCGGACGTCGCCGCCGCGGTAGGCGCCGGCATCAGCACCTTCGATCCCGCTAACGCGGGCTCCGCGCTCGATGATACCGTCGACCTGCCGAGGATAGAGTTCCCCTCCGATATCGGGGTCAAGGATTATTCATTCTCGATGCCGATCGAGATAAGCAACCGTTCTTCCAACCCGATCTCGATGGAGCTGACCCGCCTCCTCCTCGAGGACGGCTCCGACGCGCTTGCCGAGAAGGCCTTCGTCGAGGTCCCGGCCGGGAAGAGCGCCCGCCTGACAGTCCAGGTTGCTATTCCGCGATCGGTGCCCGAGGGCGCCTCGTCGCTCAGCTTCGAGCCGAGGTTCGCCGACTCCTTGCGGGTAAGCCCCGCCAAGTCGATCGTCCGCGTAGAGCTGAAGAAGGCTCCCGTCCTCGCCTTCTTCAGGAATTCGGCTAGGGCCGCGCTATTCATCGCCCTGCTCGCGTTCGCCTGCGTGGCCGCGCTCGTAATCGTGCGGTACGTTAGGCGCGTCCACCGTTCCGCGGAGGGTCCCATCGTGGACGCGATCCTCGATTCATCGGCCAGGAAACGCGACGACGGGACGCTGGCGGCCCGGCCCGGCCACGTCAGCCCCTACGGAGCCGACGGCGCCTCGACGAGCCGCGTACCGGTATACGGCTCGTCCTCCGAGTCCCGCGCTTCGTCAGCTTCGTCAGCTTCGTCAGCTTCGTCAGCTTCGTCAGCTTCGTCAGCTTCGTCAGCGCCCTTAGCGCCCTCAGCGCCAGCGAACGCCGACGCCGGCCGGAACCTGGCCTCGGCCCAACCCGCGAGCCGCGCGCGCGTCCTCGACCCCGCGGCCGTCGGCGGGCACCGCGACCGGGCCGCCGTCCTCGCCGCGGCGACCAAGGCTTCCTCCCATAGGAGCGCGCCCTCCGGCTCTACTGGCCCGGCGGCCCGCGGAGATAAGGAAGCGCGCGCGGCGGAGCTACTCGGCTCCTGGAGGGAACCCGCCCGTCATAGCAGGAGCCTCCCGATGGCCGAGACACGAGAGCGCGTCGGCCAGGAGCCTCGCCGGGCCCCTATAGGCTATGAATCCCGCATCGCGAAGCCCGGATCGTCGAGGATAGTGCTGCACGTCCTTGGCCAGAATCCCAATATAGGCAAGCGCAACATCAGGGCGATGCACTCGGGAGGCCGGGCGTCCGTGGGCGGCGGCTCGAGCGATTTCCTCGTCTTCCTCCTGCCGGTTCCCAGGCGCCTAGCCTACCTATACTACGACGGCCTCGACGCGACCCTCGTTCCCGCTCGGCCGGAATTCTTCCCCGACTATACGGGCCCGATCGAAGGTTGCCTCGGCCGCGACGTCCGCGTCGTGACCTCTCGAGGAAAGGAACTGTCGCTGCGCTTCGAGCGCTACGAGGCTCCGCTAGACAGGATAAACAAGCTGCTGCACTGCATCGAATCCCCGGGCCTCGCCGCGCTCTCCGGCGCTATCGAGGCTCCCTCGGAAGATAGGCTAGCCTAGCGCGCAGGTTCGGGTAGCGGGCAAGGAGCGGGCAAGGGAACGGTCAGGGAACGAGACGCTCCAGGGCCTTGGCGGCCCGTTTCTTGACCGCGTCGCTCGAATCAGTCTCGGACAGGGCTCGTACCGCCCCAGCGAGCTCCTTGGCCTCGTTGCGCTCGGCCCAGGCCAAGGCTCCCAATCGCATAGAGAAGTCGGCGTCGCCGAGCATCAGCTCCGCGAACGGAATCGAGGCGGGATCGTCCACTCCCATGGCCGCCTTGGCGTACGCGGTGAAGAGCGCCCTATCCTTCTCTCCCTGGGCGGCCGCGAAGGCCTCCAGCGCCTTTGCCCTCGATTCCCTACCGCCCTTGGAGATTATGGCCCCTAGGGCCGCGCCGCGGTATTGCGCGGAATTCTTAGTCTCGGAGAGGAAGGCGGTCAGGAACCCGTCGACCCGCTCGCCGCCTATCTCCGAGAGCGCGGATATCGCGGCTTCCCTCACCGCCTTCTCGGGGTCGTACGAGGCTTTGTACTCGAGGTACGGAACGGCCTCCGCGTCGCGGGCCTTTCCCGCCGCCTTGGCCGCGGCTATCCTCGGGAGGACGTGCGCGTCGCGGAGACCTTCTCGTATCGCGGCCATAGCGGCGACGTCCGGATAGCCGCCGAGCGCCGCTATAGCGGCCGCCCGCACGTTGGGATCGCTCGCGACGGAGGCTCCCACGAGCGTAGGCACGGAGCGCGCGTCCCCGAGCTCGCCCAGGGCCGAGCACGCGTACATCCTGATCGCCTTGGCCGACTCGTCCGACGACGCTATAGACGCGAGGAGATCGAACGACTCCTTGGACTTCATGGCGCCGAGAGCCAGCACGACGGCTTCCTTAGTGGCCTGATCGACGCCTTCCGCCCCATAGGCCGCGCGTAGCGCCTCGGCCTCCTTGGCGCCGCCGGCTACGCCTATCGCCTTGATCGCCGCCTGGAAATAACGCTTCTCGTCGTCTGCCAGTATCTCCGCGGCCTCGTCGAGGGCCGCGCCGGATCTTAAGGCCGATAGGTATGCGAAGGCGGCGGACACGAGGGCCTCTGGATGCGAGTCGCGCGCGCCTATCAAGTCCGCGGCGCGCCCTTCCGCGTCGTTAAGGGACAGGGCCGATAGGTACTCGAGTATCGAGGTCCTAAGCCTGGGGCTGGTCGAGGCGTCGAACGCCTCGAGTATCTCCTTCTTGTACGCCTCGCTCTTCTCGGAGCGCAGCGTCTGGAGGAGCTCGATAACCTGGGATTCTATGCCGTACCGTATCGTATCGGAGCGTTTCTTCGATTCGTCGGAGACGGTACCGTCGGCGAACGAGCCTATCAGGGCCCAGCAGGCGACGGCCAGGAGAGCGCGCGTTCGTTTCGTCATCGGCTCACTGCCTCGATTGGTATTTAGAGAGGAAGGTCCTCTTGAACTCAATGAACTCCCCTCCCTCTATACTGTATCGGATTCGCTTGACCAAATCGTAGAGGAAGGCGAGATTGTGGTAGCTAGCGAGCATCGAGAAGAGGATCTCGTCGTTCTTGTACAGGTGGCGCAGGTAGGCCCTCGAGTAGTCGCGGCAGACCCTGCATCCGCATTCCGGATCCGCCGGGGAGAAATCCCTGACGTACTGGGCCTGCTTAATGGAGATCGGCCCGTAGGAGGTGAATAGGAGCCCATTCCGCGCGGTCCTCGTCGGGTACACGCAGTCGAACATGTCTATGCCGTTCTGTACGGCCTCCAGGATATACTCCGGCGTCCCGATGCCCATTACGTAGCGCGGCTTGTCCTCGGGGAGGAGCGCCGATGTGAAGGCCAGTAGCTCGGCGTATACCTCGAACGGCTCCCCGACCGAGAGTCCCCCTATCGCGACGCCCGGCGTGTCGACGGCCAGTATCTCCTCGGCGCTCCTCGTCCTGAGCTCCTTATAGAAGTTCCCCTGCACTATGCCGAACAGCTTGCCCTGGAAGTCGCCCCTGGTATCCTCCCAGCGTCGCTTCGACCGCGCCGCCCAGGCGCTCGTCTGGTTGAGGGCCTTGAGCGACGCCTTCTCGTCGGCTCCCCACGGGGTGCACACGTCGAGCTGCATGAACACGTCGCTCCTGAAGGCCGTCTGGATATCGACGACCAGCTCAGGCGACAGGAAGTGCCTGGAACCGTCGATATGCGACTGGAACTTGACGCCCTCGTCGCTGATCTTCCTTAGCTTCGATAGCGAGAAGACCTGGAAGCCGCCCGAGTCAGTGAGGAAGTTGCCCTTCCACCCGGTGAATCCGTGCAGGCCGCCGGCTTCCCGGATCAGCTCGTGGCCGGGCCGGAGGAAGAGGTGGTAGGTATTCGCGAGCATTATCTCGAAGCCTATCTCGGCTATCGAATCCTTCGAGACGGCCTTGACCGTGGCGTTAGTGCCCACCGGCATGAAGACAGGCGTCCTGACCCGGCCGTGGGGCAAGTCTACGTAGCCGGTCCTGGCCTGGCATTTCGGGTCCTTGGCGATAGCGGTGAAAATGGTCGATGCGGACATGCGCCGTCCCTCCGTGGTCGAGATCTTAGGTCGTTACGCCCGCCGCGCCCTGAAAAGCGCGAGGATGGCGACGAGGAATATGATAAGCGGCGCGAAGGCGCCGGCTACGGGAGTGATGGACTCGTTCTTGGCGAGGAGCATGGAAACCATCTGGGCTACATAGTAGAGGGTCGCCGCGACGAGGCTCAGGAGGAGGCTCATGAGCAGGACGTTCTTCTTGAACCTGCCGACCACGGCCGCCGAGAGCATCGTCACGACGAGCGGGGTCAGCGCGAAGGCGAAACGCCTATAGTACTCGGCGGCCTGGGATGCCCTCGGGAGGCCCGCCCTGGCCAGGAACTCGAGGTGCGACGCGGCGTCGGCCAGAGGCATCTCGTCTATCGGCTTGCCTCCCCCCTTGAACGACTCCGGCGGCTCGGCGAAGGCCTCGTCGTCCCAGCTGCCGGCGGTCTCGTCCGATAGCGAGCCGTCTTTCCAGAAGAACCGCCTTACGCCGGTGAAGCGCCAGCGCTCGCCCGTCCAGACCGCGGACTGGGCGTTTATACGGGAGAGGAAGCGCCCGTCGTCGCCGCGCTCGACTATGGTGATCCCTGTCATCATCGAGTTCTTCCTGTCGAAGTAGCGGATATTCCATACTATCCTCCGGCCCGCGCCGAGGATAGTCACGTCGGAGACGCCCGTCGGCTCTCCCGTCTTGAGCATCGACCTGCTCAATTCCTTCTTGGCGGCTATCGACGGTATCACGATCGCGTCGTCGAAGGCGAAGAAGGCTCCGGATAACAGCACCGAGAGGACGAGGAGAGGCGCGACGAACGATCCCAGGGGGATTCCGGAACCGAACACGACTATGAGCTCGTTATTGGCGTACATGGTGCCGAGCGTGTACGAGACGGAGAACAGCACCGCGATAGGCAGGGCCCAGCTGACGCATTTCGGCAGGTACAGGAGCATCGAGCGCGCTATGAGCCCGAACGCGACGTCGTTCTGCACGTACTGGACTATATTGACGAACAGGTCCGCCATCTCCAGGAGCAAGACGAAGAACGTCATGGATACGGCGAAGACCGGCAGGAAGGACGTCGCCACGTGCGCGTCGAGGGTCGGCGATCGTCTCCGGCCGGTCAAGAGGAGCCTCGCGGGATGAGGAACGGCGCGGCTACGACCAATACCAGTATATTGGGGGCCCACATGGCGAGGAACGAGTCGAAGCCCGTGCGAAGCCCGAGCGTCTGCCCGCCTATGAGGAGGCCCCAGTACGCGACCGCGACGAGCAGCCCGAGGCCGAAACCTACGGCCTTCCCGCTCTTCCTAGCTCGGGCGCCCAACGGGAAAGCCAGGAACACGAAGCAGAGGGCTCCCGCGGGTATGGAGAATTTCTTATAGTACTCCAGCCTGTATATGTCGAGGGACCTGTCCTTCAGGGGCTTTGCCGAGAGCGACTCGTGAGCTTGCTTGAGCGGGACGAGCCGCGTCAACGAGCCGTCGACGCCGGAGCCCGTCCTGGAGCGCGTCAGGTACTCGGCGAGGAGGGCCGAGCGCTTCTCGTCGAGCTCGGCCGCCCTGGCCGCGAGCCTCCCGTCGAGGATCGACTGTTTCTTGCGTATGGCGGAGGCGACGTCGACGCTGCTCATCTCCCTGGGGCTGACCCCGGAGCTGAAGTCGGAGAAGCTGGTAAGCAGGATGTTGTATTCCATCCTGTCCGCGGTTGAGTACTCGAAGCGCTCGGGCTTGCCGGGGTCGCTCTCCTGCACGAAGACGTCGTCGAGCATCATCGATATGACGCCGGAAGAGTCGCCCCGGTCGACCAGGGAAGCCCGGCCGGCGCTGATTACCCTGGACTTCCCGTCCTTCGTGGTATCCAGGATAACGACGTCCATCATGACGCCGCCCTCCATCGCTCCCATCACGATGGTCGTATCGCGATAGCGCTTCACCGAGTACGGCTTGAGCTCGAGGGCCGGGGCCGTCGTGATGAGCTTCCTATAGAGCTTGCCGTAGTTTATCGTGCCCAGGGGAAGGAAGTAATCGTTCATCACGAACGACACGAGGGAGAACGCGACGCCGAGCACGATGAAGGGCGCCATGATCGCCGGCCTCGAGACGCCGGAGGCGCGCATCACGAGCAGCTCGTTGTCGCTGGCCAGGCGGCCCGTCGCCATGAGCGCGCCCACGAGGGAACCGAACGGGAACGACATGGCCACGATAGCCGGCGTCGCGTACAGCACGAGCCTTACGACGTCCCCGACGGGGGCCTTCTTCGAGAGGATGTCCTCGGCCATCAGGAGGAGCTGGTTAATGAAGAATATTATGAAGAAGAAGAGGAAGGCGACGATGAACGACAAGAGGAATTCCTTGCCGACGTACTTCCAGAGCGTCGCGTGGACGCGTCGCCGCATCGCCTACCTGCCCGTCGACCCGAAGCCGCCGGAGCCCCTCGCGCTTCCCGGCAGGGAATCGGCGGCGACGAAGCGCGCCGTGGAGACCGGGGCCACCACCATCTGGGCGATACGGTCGCCGTCGGCGACCACGTAGGGCTCGGAACCGTGGTTCTGGAGGATCACCGATACCTCGCCGCGGTAATCGGAATCGATGGTTCCCGGCGAGTTGAGGCAGGAGATCCCGTGCTTGGCCGCGAGGCCCGACCGCGACCGTATCTGCGCCTCGTAGCCGCGCGGCAGCTGCATCCGTATCCCCGTGGGGATAAGCGCTCGGGCTCCCGGCGGTATGACGACCGGCGAGCCGACGCGGGCCCGGATATCGGCGCCGGCAGACCCCTCGGTCTGGTATTCCGGCGCCGAGGCCCCGGCGGACAGCTCTATAGCGACGACTGGTTCGTTCATGCTAGGCCTCCTCGTCCCCGTTCGAATCCAACGGCTCCCCGGCCACGGCCCCGAAGACCTCGGAGCCGGCTCGAAGGGCGCGCGTCCCGAGCTTGCCGTACAGCAGGACGCTCTCCTTCCCCGGGTCAAGGGTCGTCCGTACGAGCTCGTTGACGTCGTTCGCGCTCAACGGCCCGCGCTCCGTCAGGCGGGCCATGGTCTCGAGCATCGTCTCGACGCGCCCGTCGAACATGTACTGCCTGGCGAGGCGCTTCATGCGATATTCCGGATCGTCGGAGGCCAGCTCGAGGAGCCCGCGCATGCGGGAAACGGCCTCGCTCGTCTCCGTCGCGGTCAGCCCGTCCCGGAAGAGGCTCCCAGCCTCCTCGGCGTACGCCTCGACGAAGGCCGGCAGCTGGGTGGGCGTAGTCGACGAGGATACCCCCCAAAGGCCGGCTAGGCGGGAGAGGCTGAACGCCGACGATACCGAGTAGCAGAGGCCCCTATCCTCCCTGAGCCTCATGAACAGCCTCGAGCTCATGCTCTCGCCGTAGGCGGAGCTCGCCGCGGACAGCCTCCAGAAATCGTCCTCGGAGACCGACTGGTCGACGGGCAGGCCGGTGAACATATAGACCTGGCTACCGGGGGCCTTGACCATGCGCCTGGAGCGCGAGAACGGGACGGGCCCCGGGTCGAAGGCCGCCGAGGCCCGCTCGCGCCTAGACGCGGGAACGGACGACGCGAGCGTCTCGGCGACCTCGTCGGGCCTGACCGCGCCGGCTACGGAGATCGTTATGGGGCCCCGGGCGAAGCGCTCGTCGTGGAAGGCCTCGAGCCTCTGGAAGGAGGCGTTCCTGATATCGGCGACGCGGCCGGCGATTCGCCTCGAGGCCGGATGCCCGGCGTACGACATGGCGAAGAACTCGTCCTGGGCGGCCTCCTCGAGGTCGTCCTCGGCCGCCATGATCTCGTTCGCTATGACGCCCTTCTCCCGCTCGAACTCTATCTCGTCGAAGCGGGGCCGGTAGGCCATGTCGAGCAGGGCCCCGAGCGCGAGGCCCGCGTGCTCGGCGGGGATGAGGCAATGGAGGCATACGGTCTCGCGCTCGGTGAACGCGTTCAGGTAGCCGCCGACCCTGTCTATGGCCCTGGAGAGCTCGACGGCGTTCCGCTCTCCGGCCCCCTTGAACACCATATGCTCCACGAAGTGGGATAATCCTAGCTCGCCTTCGCGCTCGTAGGCCGATCCTACGGGAAACCAGAGCCCTATGGCGACGCCCCTCGAGCTCGGCATCGCGTCGACCATCAACTGGGCGCCCGGGGCTACCGCGTAGCTGCGTACGCTATTCTCTTCTTCGAAGCGCATCGATATTCCTTCCGGTCCCTATGAATGAAGAAGGCCGCCCTCGCGGCCGGCCTTCTTCGCGGACGAGGGGAACGGTCCCCGCGGCCTTCTTCCTACTTCTTCTGGTCCGGGTCGTCGAGGGCGTCGATATAGGACAGGTTGAGGCGGCCGAGCTTGTCGACCTCGAGGAGCCTGACCGGTATGACCTGGCCCTCCTTGACGACGTCGCTGGCGGCGTTGATCCTGGTCCTGGAGAGGCGCGAGATATGGACGAGGCCTTCCTTTCCGGGAAGTATCTCCACGAAGGCGCCGAAATCCATCACGCGCTTGACGGTTCCCTGGTAGACGATACCGACCTCGGGATCCTGCGCTATGCCGAGCACCGCGGCCTTGGCCTCGGCGGAGGCCTTGGCGTTGGAGCCGAAGATGGTCACCGAGCCGTCGTCGTCCACGTTTATCTTGACGCCGTACTGCTCGCAGAGGGCCTTGATGTTCTTGCCGCCCGGCCCGATTATGGCGCCGATCTTATCGACGTCGATCTTGACGGAGATGATCTTGGGGGCGAATTCCGATATTTCCTTGGCGGGAACCGATATAGTCTTGCTCATCTCGCCGAGGATATGCATCCTGCCCTTGCGGGCCTGCTCGAGGGCCTTGGTCATGATCTCGGTGGAGACGTTGGAGATCTTGATGTCCATCTGGAAGGCGGTGATGCCCTTCTCGGTGCCCGCTACCTTGAAGTCCATGTCGCCGAGGTGGTCCTCGTCGCCGAGGATGTCGGATAGCACGGCGAAGCGGTCGCCCTCGGTGATGAGGCCCATCGCGATGCCCGCTACGGGAGCCTTGAGGGGGACGCCGGCGGCGAGCATGGAGAGCGTGCCGCCGCAGACCGAGGCCATCGAGGACGAGCCGTTAGACTCCATGATCTCCGAGACGACGCGCACGGTGTACGGGAACTGCTCCTTGGTCGGGAGCACGCGCTCGAGGGCGCGCTTGGCCAGGTGGCCGTGGCCTATCTCGCGGCGGCCGGTGCCGAGGCGGCCCACCTCGCCTACGGAGTAGGGCGGGAAGTTATAGTGGAGCATGAAGCGCTCGCGCCTGTCGCCCTCGATATCGTCGAACACCTGCTCGTCGAAGGTCGTGCCGAGGGTCGTCGTGGCGAGGGCCTGGGTCTCTCCGCGGGTAAAGAGGGCCGAGCCGTGGGGACGGGCCAGCACGCCTATCTCGCAGCTAATGGGCCTGATATCCTCGGTGCCGCGGCCGTCCACCCGGACGCCCTTGTCCAGTATGCCGGAGCGGAGCAGGTTGTACTGGATATCCTCCATCAGCGCGGCGAACAGCTTGAGCTGGATCTCGTCGGAGCCGAGGGAGTCGGCGAAGGCGGCCTTGGTCTCGGCGATCGAATCGGCTACGGCGGCGTAGCGCTCGTGCTTTACCTTGGTAAAGATGGACTTGGCGATTCGCTCCTTGGCGAAGGCCTCTATCTCGTCCTTCTTAGCGAGCGTGGCCTTGAGCGGGGCCAGGGCGCGCTTGGGCTTGCCGATGGCGTCGCGCATCGCGACGATGACGCCGCAGATCTCGGAGATCGGCTTCCTCGCCGCCTCGATTGCTCCGAGCATCACCTCTTCGCTCACCTCGTCGGCGCCGCCCTCGACCATCGTGATCCCCTCGACGGTTCCCGCGACTATGATCTCGAGCGTCGATTTCTCTATCTGGTCGTAGGTAGGGTTGATGACGTACGCGCCGTCGACGGAGCAGACGCGCACCGCGGCGATGGGGCCGGCGAAGGGGATGTCGCTTATATGGACGGCCGCGCTAGCCGCGTTTATCCCGAGGATGTCCGGGGGGTTGACGAGGTCGGCGGAGATGGTCATCGGCACCACCTGGATCTCGCGCCCGAAGGCCTTGTCGAACAGGGGGCGCATCGGCCGGTCTATCAGGCGGGAGACGAGTATCTCCCTGTCCTTCGGGCGCGATTCCCTCTTTATGAAACCGCCGGGGATCTTGCCCGCGGCGTAGTATTTCTCGTTATACTCGACGGTCAGCGGGACGAAATCGAGTCCCTCCGTGACCTTGTCGGAGCAGCAGGCGGTCGCGATGACGGCCGAGCCGCCGAATCGGGCGAATACCGAGCCACCGGCCTGCTTGGCCATGCGGCCTGTCTCGAGGATCATGTCCTCGCCGTTGATCTTATACGTGCTTATATGTGCCATGTGCGATTGGTCTCCATAGGGCGCCATGCGGCCCCTTTAGACGAAAGAGCCCGAACGGGCGTTCGGGCTCGATGTAGACGCGAAGCTACTTGCGGATATTGAGCCTCTCGAGGAGGGCCCGGTACTTCGCGAGATCCGTCCTCTGGAGGTACTTAAGGAGGCGCCGCCTCTGGCCGACGAGAATCAAGAGCCCACGCCTGGAGTTGGTATCCTTCTTGTGGGTCTTGAAATGCTCGGTGAGCCCAACGATGCGCTCGGTCAGGAGGGCGATCTGCACCTCGGTAGAACCGGTGTTCTTCTCGCCGGCGCCAAACTCCTTGACGATCCTGGCCTTGTCCTCTTTCGTCACTGCCATGTCTATAAACTCCTTATTCTCGTTATCATGCGATCTTTGGTCCGAATGCCAGGAACGCGGGTTCCGCTTCGTGCGCGATTCCCGCGAGGGGCCACCGTAATGTACCGTCGAGGCGCAACGTCGCCTCGACATCGCTGCTTCCGGCGCCGTATATCACCGTCGCCTCGTAGATCCCGGCCGCCGGTTCCACGACCCCGCGGCCGCGAAGCGACACGGAAGCCGTTGACTCGTCATATCCGAGCTCGACGCTCCGTAGGTCCAACGTGTAGGGGCGACCCAGCATGGCGAGAGCCAGGTCCGTTCTTCCGTCCGCGATGGCCGAGCGTATCCGGCTCGAGCTGACGATCTCTCCGGCGAGCCTGACCGGTTCCATTACCTCGGCTTCCGCCCCGAGAGATCTGGCGATCGCCCGAAGGGATTCAGCGTCGGTGGAAAGCCTATGCCCGCACTTGAAATCGTGTCCCACTACGAACGAACGAACTCCGAAGGACCGCACGAGGGTCGAGACGAATTCGCTCCCCGCCAGTTTACTGAAATTCCCGGAAAAGTCAATGAGGACGCACAGCCCTATACCCGCTTCCTCGAGCGACGACAGCTTCTGCTCGAGCGAGAATAGGCTGCCGGAATACCGATGCGGCTTCGTTACCTTCTTAGGATTGTCCTTGAAGGTGAAGGCGACGGGCCTAAGGGCCGGGGCCATGGCGACGACCCTGGAAACGAGGGCCCTATGGCCCAGGTGCAGGCCGTCGAACACGCCTATCGTGGCCGAGGACGGAGCGAGGGCCTCGCCGGGCGACGCTAGCGCCTCGTCCCAGGACAATACTCTCAAAGCGCGCCTCCCAGGACGACGGCGTATCGCCACGCCGTCCCCGATCGGGCCACGATGCCCAGGGGAGAACCCGAGGAGGAGAAAACGGCGAAGGGCCCGTCGCCCCCGAGCGAGGAGAACGACGCGAGCCTGAAGAGGGGCAGGCCGTTCAAGAAGGCCCTCTCCTCTTCGGGTCCGATGCTCATGGAGGCCAAGCCTAATCCCGTCGCGTCATCGCGCGTCAGCTCGCGCAGGCTCTCCGCGCCGAAACCCTGAGCGCTTATCGCGTCTTCCGCGGTAAAAGGTCCGGAGAACGTCCTCCGTAGCGCGGATAGGCGGCCGCGGGTTCCGCAGGCGAGCGCTATGTCGCGCGCCAGGGAGCGGACATAGGTTCCCTTGGAACAACGTATACTAAGCCTGGCGATGCCGGACTCGTACGAAAGAAGGGACAGCGACTCTATCGTCACCGGCCTGGCTTTCGGGCGTACGTCCTGCCCCTTCAAGGCCCGCTCGTACGCGCGCTCGCCGTCTATGTGCACCGCCGAATACGCCGGCGGAGCCTGCGAAATATCTCCGCGGAAGGAGGGAAGCGCGGCCTCCAGGGAGGACAGGCTGGGGATAGGGCCGGTGCCTATGATCCTGCCCTCGGGATCGAGGGTATCGGTCTCCTCGCCGAAGAGGACGTCGGCCTCGTATCCCTTCCCGGCGCCCATGAAGAAGTCCGACAGCCTCGTATAGCGCCCGAACAGGCATACGAGCACGCCGGACGCGAAAGAGTCTAGCGTCCCGGCGTGGCCGTGCCTTACGGAAGGCCCGACGGCCCTGCCTAGCGAGGAGAGGAACTTGAACGAGGTCAGGCCTTCGGGCTTGTCTAGTATCGCGAAGCCCGAGACGGGCGGTTCGCGGTTTCCGGTCACGAGAATAGGCCCTTGATCTTCTCGCCTATCTCGAAGCCTTCCTTGATGCCGGTATCCGGCAGGAAGACGAGCCTAGGGGTAAGGCGGATCCTTAGGCGCTTTGAGATTCCTGATTGTATAAACCCGGCGGCGGCGTTGAGGCCGGCGACGCCCTCGTCGAGGGCGCCGTCTTCCTTGAAAGTAGAGACGAACAGCTTGGCGTGGGATCCGTCGCGCGCTACCTCCACCCTCGTGATCGAGAGGAAGGTGTCGACGCGAGGATCCTTCACCTCGCCGCGCATCATCAGGGCCGAGACCTCGGTCCTCAGGGTCTCCTCTACGCGCTTACGCCTTATTTCGTCCATTGTCCGTATCGCTTAGCTTCCTCGAGATCTTGATGAACTCGAATATCTCGAGGATATCGCCTATCTTGACGTCGGTCCAATCGGCTAGGCCGATACCGCACTCGTATCCGGCGGCGACTTCCTTCGCGTCGTCCTTGAAGCGCTTGAGGGTCGAGATCTTGCCAGAATGCAGCTCGACGCCGTCGCGTATGACCCTGACGCTCGCGTTGCGCTTGACGGTACCGGTCAGCACGTAGCAGCCTGCGACCGCCCCGATCTTGGGCACCTTGAAGACCTCGCGGACCTCGGCCTCGGCGATGTCCGATTCCTTGATCTCGGGGGCCAGCATGCCCTCCATCGCCTGCTGTATCTCCTCGACCGCCTTGTAGATGACGTTATACTTGCGTATCTCCACCTTTTCCTGGTCGGCGAGGATCTTGGCCTTGGGCGTGGGCCTCACGTTGAAGCCTATGATGATGGCGCTGGAGGCGCTTGCCAGGTCGATGTCGCTCTCGTTAATGGCGCCCGCCGCCGAGCGGATGGCCACGAGGCGGACCTCCTTCGTGGAGAGCTTCTCGAGCGAGGCCTTGAGGGCCTCGACCGATCCGTGGACGTCGCCCTTGATGAGTACCTTGAGCTCCTGCACCGCTCCGTCGTTGATGGTATCGTACAGGTTATCGAGGGTTACCTTCTTCAGGGTCTTGGCGACCTCGGAGCGCTTCAGCTCCTGGCGCTTATCGGAGAAGGACCTGGCGATCTTCTCGTCGTCGACCGCCTCGAACGGGTCGCCGGCGTTGGGCACCCCCTCGAAGCCGATCACCTCGAGCGGCGTGGACGGCGTGGCCTCGAGCAGCTTCTTGCCCTTGTCGTCGAACATCGCCCTGACCTTGCCGGGGTAGATGCCGGCGACGAAGCTGTCGCCCACCCGAAGCGTGCCGCGCTCGATGATGACGGTGGACACGATGCCCCGGCCGTGGTCTATCCTCGACTCGATGACCTTGCCCTCGGCCCTGCAATCGTAGTTGGAGTTGAGCTCTAGGACCTCGGCGGTCAAGAGGATGCCGTCGAGCAGCTCGTCGATACCCTTTTTCTGGAGTGCCGAGATCTCGCAGAACATCGTCTGGCCGCCCCAGTCCTCGGGCACGAGCTGCAGCTCGGATAGCTGGGTCTTGACGCGGTCGGGGTTAGCCTCCGGCAGGTCTATCTTATTGATGGCGACGATTATCGGCACCTTGGCGGCCTTGGCGTGGTCTATCGCCTCGAGCGTCTGGGGCATCACGCCGTCATTGGCCGCTACGACCAGGATTACGATATCGGTAACCTGCGAGCCGCGGGCGCGCATCTTGGTGAAGGCCTCGTGGCCGGGCGTATCGAGGAAGGTTATCTTCCCCTTGGGTGTCTCGACCTGATAGGCGCCGATATGCTGGGTAATGCCGCCGAATTCGGTCGCTATGACGTTCGTCTTGCGGATAGCGTCGAGGAGCTTCGTCTTGCCGTGGTCGACGTGGCCCATTATCGTGACGATAGGGGGCCGATGGACGAGGTCCCCCGGCTTGTCGACTTCCTTCTCGATGATCGTCTCGTCGTACAGCGAGACTATCTTGACCTCGCAACCGTACTCGTTGGCCAGTATGCTGGCGGTATCGGAGTCAATCTGCTGGTTGATCGTCGCCATGAACCCCAGGCTCATCAGCTTGCCGATGAGCTCGCTGGGCTTCAGGTTCATCTTCTTGGCGAGCTCGGCTACCGAGATCGTCTCCATGATATCGATGGTCTTAGGTATAGGATTAGCCTTAGGGGAGTCGGCCTTCTTGCGCTGGAGATGAAGCTTCTGTTCGAGGCTCTCTTCCTTACGCTGATACGCCGGCTTCTTGGCTTTAATGAAGCGCTTCGAGGTGGTCTTCTTGTCGGCGCCCATAGGAGCGGAACCGGGACCGCCCGCTCCGCCTGGACGCCCCGGGCCGCCGGGCCTGCCGGGTCCGCCCGGCCGGGGACCGTATCCGGGACGAGAGCCTTGGTATCCGCCCGGCCTCGGGCCGCCGGGACCGCCCGGGCCGCCGGGACCCGCGGGCCTGTTGCCCTGGTATCCGCCGCCGCCCTGGTAGCCGCCGGAACCCGCGGGCCTGTTGCCCTGGTATCCGCCGCCGCCCTGGTAGCCGCCTGGGCCGGCCGGCCTATTGCCCTGGTAGCCGCCGCCCGCGGGCCTATTGCCTTGATAGCCGCCGGAGGAGCCGCCGCCTTGGTAGCCGCCGCCCGCGGGCCTATTGCCCTGATAGCCGCCGGAAGATCCG
>JAHIWG010000132.1 GCA_018816345.1 Spirochaetota bacterium
CAGGAGCACGGCGAACAGCTCCTGGTTCACGACGTGGTCCTCCGCGAGCAGCACCGACAGCCCGAGCCCGGCCGCGTCGGCGTTTCGCCGCCCGTCGCCGTACCTCTGGCCCGGGCGATCGGCCGTCGTCGCCCCCGCGCCGGCCTCCGGGGCGGCGCCGGGCTCGGAGGCCTCTTCGACGGGGGGCAGGTCGACCTCGTCGCCGAGCGCCCGCTGGAGCACGTCGTACAGCTCGTCGGGATTGATGGGCTTCGCGGCGTAGCCGTTGAACCATTGCAATAGCTTCATCTTGGCGTCGGGCCCTATTCCGCCCTCGGGAGCCAAGAGCACGAGGCGGGTCGCGTTTATGAGCCTATCGGCCGTCACCTCGGCCCCGAGCCGCCAGCCGTCCATGCCGGGCATGTTCTGGTCCACGAGGCAGGCCGCGTACGGCCTATGCGCCTCGGCGGCCCTGCGCATGGCGGCGAGGGCCTCCTCGCCCGAGCTCGCGCCGTCGGTCCGTAGCCCGAACGAGGCCGCGACCCGCATGGTATGGGATAGCGCCGCGGGATGGTCGTCGACGACGAGGATCCGGGAGGGCGCGAGCCTGGGCCGGGGAGCGCGGGGCGGGCGGGGCGGCCAGTCGGAAGGCTCGCCGAGCGGAAGCTCGAAGCAGAACCTCGAGCCCCGCGGCTCGTTAGGCTCGCACCAGATACTCCCGCCCATCGCGCCTACCAGGTACCTCGAGATGGCGAGCCCTAGACCGGTGCCGCCCTGGGTCGTCGCGCCGGAGCTACCCTGGGTGAAGGGGGTGAACAGCTTGGCCCGGAGCGCGTCGGGGATCCCGGGGCCCGAGTCGCTGACCACGAGCCGCATGAACGGCCCGCCCGCGATAGGCGCGCTTGCTCCGGGGGCCGAAGGACGCGGCGCGGCGGGCGCGGCCGCGACGGTTATCTCGCCCGAGTGCGTGAACTTAACGGCGTTCTTGAACAGGTTGACGACTATCTGCCGCAGGCGCCCCGGGTCGCCGTGGGCGACGGCGGGGAGGGCCTCGTCCACGTCGAGTATTACCTCGAGCCCCTTCTTATGCGCGTCCAGGATTATGAGGTCGACCGCCTGCCTGAGCATCGAGCGCAGGTCGAAGTCGACGGACTCGAGGTCGAGCCGGCCGGCCTCGATCTTGGAGAAGTCGAGCACGTCGTTGATGAGGCCCAGGAGCACGTCCGCGGAGAACCTCACGGTCTTGATATAGTCGACCTGCTCCTTGTCCAGCTCCGTCTCGACGAGCAGCTCGGTCATGCCCAGTATAGTCTGGATCGGCGTCCGTATCTCGTGGCTCATATTGGCCAGGAACTGGCTCTTGGTCTGCGTCGCCTTCTCCGCCTCTTCCTTGGCCGAGACCAGGCTGCGCTCCTTGAGCTTCTGCTCGGTGACGTCCTGGAACGAGCACCACAGCCAGCGCCCGCCGGCCCTCGGGAACGACTCGGCCGCGGGTCCGGCGCTCGGGCCGGACTCGGCCGCCTCGGCCGCGTGTCGAACGCCGGGGCCGGGCGAAACGCCGGTGTCTAGCGGCGACAGCGTCGTCCGGAGCCATAGGCGCTCGCCCGAGGCGCTCCTGACGCCGGATTCGACCGTGGCCGAGCCCATCCTGCCCAGGAGCACCTCGGTTACGTAATAGGAGTACCTGAACGACTCCCGCTCCTCGAGCCAATCGAAGAGGGGCACGGCGAGCCGCTCCGGGACGAAGCCCGCGAGCTCGGTGAACAGCTCCTCGAACGAGGCGTTCCAGAGGGCCGGTATGCCCAGCTCGTTGAGGACTATCATCGGCTGCTTGGCCTGGTCGAAGGCCGCGCGGAAAATAGCATCGGGTAAGGCCATGGCTGCTCCAGATCGAGGTCCGTCGGTTCCCATACCGCGCGCCGCTAGAAATTCGCCTTGAGTATCTCCAGGGTCTTCCTGAGAATATGCTCCGGCTTGAGGGGCTTGACGAGATAGCTCTTGACCCCCGCCTGGAACGCCTTGACGACCGACTCCCGCTGCGTGACGGCCGAGAGCACGATTATAGGCATTTCCAGATCCTGGGCGCGAAGCTCGGCCAGCACGCCGAAGCCGTCCACCTCGGGCATCCGCAGGTCGAGGAACACCAGGTCGAACACCCTGGAGCGGACCGCCGTAAGGAATTCCCTGCCGTTCGAGAAGGTGTTCACCTTGGCGTTGATGGCCTCGAAGGTCGTCTTTAAGAGCTCCTGTATGACGAAGTCGTCGTCCACCACGGCTATGGACAGGCCGGCGCCGAGATCCTTCGCCGACTCTATGGAAACGCGCGGCCTGGCGTTCTCCGTCTCGAAGCGCATCTCCACGGACTCACCCTTGGACGCCGAGCCCTGGGTCGACAGGATCCTGTCGGTGATGATGGCCGCCTTCTGCTCCGGCGCGTCCGCGGCCCTGGCGGCCTCGGCCACGAGTCCGTCGAGGGCGTACTCCAGGTTGGCTACCACCTCTATCTCGGAGAACTCCGGGCGGCCGGATACGAAGTCCTTGACGAAGCTGGATCGCGTCAGGACCTTGATATGCTTGGGCTTCGCCCGCGACGCCTCGGCGATCGTCTCCAGGAGCACCTCGAGATTCGGGCCGTCGACGAAGCTCAGCTCCATATCGGAGAGCATGAGGAGGACCCGGGGCTTCTGTATGGCGTACAGGTCGAGGAGCTCCCGTATCTTGAAGCGCAGCAGGTCGACCTTCTCGCGGTTAATGCCCTTGGCGAGCTCCACGAAGACGATATTGTCGTTGACGTGGGCCTCGACGATGCAGGGAGTCTTATCCACCTCGAACCGGCTTCCCGTGATCTCGGACAGGATCTGGTAGAGGGCGTCCATCTTGATGGGCTTCATGAACACCTTGCGGATATTATACTGGACGAGCTCGAGGAGCCGGTTCTTGTCTATCTTCTGGGCGGTCAGCACGACGGGGATGGAGGCGGTATTGGGATTGCGAGCCTTCTCCTCCAGGACCTCCTTGCAGGTCTTCCTCGTCAGGTGGTAGTCCATCACGATGAGGTCCGGCGGGTCGTTGCGCATCTTGGATATGCCGTCCAGGCCGTTGATCGCCACCTCGGCCTCGAGGCCCGCCCTGACGAGCCGGGACTTCAGGTAGTCCCTGAACAGGTCGGACTCGTCGATTATGAGAACGCTCGCCTTAGCCACGAGGGGCCTCCTTGCAAGAGCGCATCGCCACCGGCTGCCCCGTGGCGTCCAAGGCGTCCCGGTACAGGCTGCCCTCGGGATCCACCGTGTTCCGGCGCGTCACGACGAGCTCGGTGGGAAGGTGGACGAATTCGTTGTTGACCATGCCGATCAGCACGCGGGTCTTGCCGGCGAGCGCGGCGTGCACCGCGTTATTGCCGAGGCGCTCGCAGTAGACCGAGTCGGTCGCGCATGCCGGGGCGCTCCGGATCATGTAGCTCGGGTCGATGTACTTGAGGTTCACCTCGACGCCCTTGGCCTTGAAATGGGCGTTGACGGCGTCCTTGAGGAAGGTCCCGATATCGCCCAGGCGCCTGTTGCCCGACGCGTCTACGGAGGACGGGTCGGCGGCCAGCAGCTCCTGGCCCGCGCCCTCGGCGACGACGACGACCGCGTGGTTCCTGCTCGCGAGCCTGCGCTCCAGGTGAGACAGGAACCCGTCGGGGCCGCCCAGCTCGAACGGAACCTCGGGGATGAGCACGAAGTTCGCCTCGTGGGTAGCCAGGGCGGTATGCACGGCTATGAAACCCGAGTCCCGGCCCATGAGCTTGACCAGGCCGACGCCGTTCATCGACGAGTGGGCCTCCGCGTGGGCCGCGTTCACCGCCTCGGCCGCCTGCTCCACCGCCGTCTCGAAGCCGAACGAGCGGTCGACGAACAGGAGGTCGTTGTCTATCGTCTTCGGGATTCCTACGACGGAGACCTTGAGCCTGCGCCTGTCGAGCTCGTCCGCTATCGCTATCGCGCCCTTCTGGGTGCCGTCTCCGCCTATGGCGAACAGGACGTTGAGGTTCATGCGCTCGATGGCGTCCACGATCTCGGAGGTGCGCTCTCCCCCCCCCCTGGACGAGCCTAGTATAGTGCCGCCTATCTTGTGGATATCGTCGACGACGTCCGGGTCGAGCCCCTTGACCGAGAGGCCGTACTCGGAGAGCAACCCCTTGTAACCGAAGCGTATGCCGGAGATCCGCCTGACTCCGTAACGGTTCCACAGGCTACGGACCAGCGCCCGTATGACGTCGTTGAGGCCCGGGCAGAGGCCGCCGCAGGTTACTATCCCCGCGTGCACGTGGGCGGGACTGAAGAATATGCGGGCCCGGGGCCCGGCCTTCTCGAGGAACCCCGAGGACGGGACCCCGCCCTCCCTGGGCCTCGCCCCGGAGGCCCACCGTATCCTGTCGTCGTCCTCGACGTAGTTGGCTATCGAGTCGCCGACGGCGCTCGAGAAGGCCAGGGGGGAGCGTACCGTACGCGCGCCCAGGTCGGGTATGCTAAAATCGAAATCGTGGCTCATCTAACTTCCTTAATACGCGCCGAACGCGCCGAACGGGCCGACCGTACGGCCGGCGCCGCCGCTCGATGGGGCCAGTATAGCCCAGTTCCCGTTCTTTCTCAATTAAATGGAACCGTATCTCTTTAGACATATTCAACGGACAAATAAGTCGATACACTATAGTATCGATTCTGTCGATATTAAACGAACTACCTGTCGCGAGAACGGAGTCTCCTATGGGCCTACGAGCAACCCTCCTTACCATCGTCCTATTCTCCTTGGCCGTCCCCGGCTTCGCCCAGGAGGCGCCCATCGCCGCCCCACCGGCTCGGACGGGCCAGGCTCAGGCGGGCCAGGAGCCTGGGGGCGAGGCGCCCGGCTCCGAGTTCCGCTCGGCCAACGGCCGGGAGAACTGGACCTACGAGTACGACGTCTCGGGGCTGAAGCCAGGGACGTATAACATCGTCGCGCGGGCGGTGGACTCGGCCGGCAACGTCTCCTACTCGACGCCCTTCAACATGGTCGTGGACCCGGCCTCGGACCTGCCGACGGTCGGCATAGTCAACCCGCTGCCGCTGGCCCGCGTCGGGGCCGACCTGAACGTCGCCGGAACCTGCGTGGACGACGACGCGGTGGACTACGTCGAGCTGAGGCTAGACGACGGCGAGTGGCGCCGCGCGCAGGGAGCCGACTATTGGTCGCTCTACTTGCCTACCGCCGACGTCCCCGACGGGCTCCACACGCTCGCCGCCAGGGGCGTCGACTCGAACGGCCTGGCCGGGCCGGAGACGAGGAGGTCCTTCCACCTGGACAGGACCAAGCCGCTCCACGCCGTGAAGGCCCCGGCGTTCGGGGAGCTGGTCTCCGGGAGGCTCTCCGTCGCCGGGACGATCTACGACGCCAACGGCCTGGCGAGCGCCTCGTATTCCATGGACTCGGGCGCCACCTGGATGCCGCTCCGCTATTCATACGACAAGAAGGCGAATACCGGAGCGTTCTCGCTCGCCCTCGATACCAGGAAGCTACCGGACGGCCCTACCGTCCTATGGCTCAGGAGCGTCGATAAGGTAGGCTCGGAGGGCGTCGCGGTATTCCTCTATTTCGTGGACAATACGGCGCCGGAGCTCGCCGCGCTATCGCCGGCCGAAGGGGAGCCGGTCAACGGCCGCTTCGAGCTGCGCGGCAAGGTCTACGACACGGTAGGCGTGTCCTCGCTGTCGTGGACCTTCGGCAAGGAAACGGGCGCCGTAGAGCTCCTTCCCGGCAATCCGTATTTCACCCTGCCGTTCGAGGCCCCCGCCAAGGCCGGCCAGGCCTCCGTGCGGCTCGTCGCCAAGGACGTCGCTGGCAACGCCACGACCGTCGACGTCTCGAGGAGGATAGACCCCGCCCTGGACCTGCCCGTGGCGACGCTCGCCTTCCCCTCTCCCGGCTCCGTCCTCGAGGGCGCGATACGCGTCGCCGGGTACGCCCGCGACGACGACGGAGTCGCATCGATAGCGTGGCGCCTGGACGGCGGGCCGGAGACAGCGCTGCCGACTGACGGGGCCTTCTCGTTCTCGGTCGACGGCGCCGCGAGCGGGGCCCGTACGCTGTGGGTGCGCGCTACCGACGTCAACGGCCAGGACGGCCCCTGGCTCCAGACCCCTTTCACGTACTCCGGGGCAGCCCCGGCGCTCTCTATCGACCGCGTCGCCGACGCCGACGGCGAGCGGGACTTCTCGCCCGGCGCCTCGGTCTCCACGCTGGACGGCCGCGCCGCGCTGCGCGGCTCCCTGGCCGCCGCCAACCCGATCGCCGAGCTATCGTACTCGATCAACGGGGGCGCTCCCGTCGCCCTGGCGCCGCCTAAGTCGCCCGGCGCCTCGGGCTTCGCCGTGCCGCTGCCAGCCTCCCTCCCCTTCGGGGTGCTCGACGTCAGGGTCGACGCCAAGGACGCCTTCGGCAAGTCCGGCTCGGTACGGATACCGGTCCTCGCCGTAGACTATTCCAGGCCGCGCGTCGGCCCCCTGCTCGACTTCGGGCTCCCGTCCGAGCCGAGCGCGGAGGCGCCGGTCACCGTGGACCTTTCCGCGGGGCGCGCCCTCGAAGGCGTCTTCGTCGCGCCCTTCGACGGAGAGGCGCCGCGCGCGGCGCGGCTGGAACCGGCGACCGGGCTCGCGGAGGTCGCGTTCGAGGGGACTACCGTCCGCGTATCCGGCAGGGCCGAAGGCTCCACGGAGCCTACCATGGTCGTCGTCGAGACCGAGCGGGGGCACGTCTTCTACGCCGGCCCCTTCATATTCGCGGCCGACGGCGCGCCGCCCTCCGTTATCGTCTCGTCCCCCGCCTTCGGGTCATGGCACGGCGGCGCCCTAGACCTCGTCGTCGAGGCGACCGACGGCGACCGGGTAGCGAGCGTCGAGTACTCGACTAACGGGACCGACTGGGCGCCGCTAGCCGGCCCGGGCCCTAGCTACCGCGCGTCGATCGCGCTCGACGGCCTCAAGGGTCCCGTCAGGCTCGACGTGAGGGCGACGGACCGGGCGGGCAACTCGGCCCGCTCCGCGACGGCCTTCATGGCGGACTCGGCCGCGCCGGAACCGGCCCGCCTTCTGCCGCGCGACGGCGACGAGGTCCTTGGCCCGACCCTGTTCGCCGTTCGCCCGGGCGAGAGCATGGAATCCGTAGCGAGCCTCGAGCTGGGCCGGAACGGCTCCTACGAGCCCCTGCCCGCCGGAGCCGTCGCGACCTTCGTAGTCGACGTAACCGGGGCCCCGTTAACGCTACGGGTCGGCGATAAGGCCGGGAACGTCGCCGAGATAGACCTGATGGGCGGGCTCGTCGTCGCCTCCGAGAGGCCCTCGGCTCCCGGGCCGCTCGCAGGACTCAAGTCCAACGCCGAGGCCGCGGCCGGAGTATCGGGGCCGATGGCCGTCTTCTCCGGCTCGGACTCCTCGGGGGCCCTGTCCTGGGCGACGCCCCTGGTCGCTCCGCCGGCCGGAGCGAGCCCGGACGCCTCGATGTTCCCGGGCTACGCGTCCGTTCCTATAAGGGCCTCCGGGGCCGCCTCGCTCGTCGCTACGTTCACGGGCGTCTCGCCCGATCCTAAGAAGCCCGTGGCGGCCTGGGGCTACTCCCCCGA
>JAHIWG010000133.1 GCA_018816345.1 Spirochaetota bacterium
CGGGCGGCGGCCCCGCCTCCGATCCCCGGCTCGGGCGGATCTACGCGCACGATCCGGCCGATCCCGCGAGCCTTCCGGGCGACAGGGCCATCTGCCTGGCGGAGGACGCCGACGGCTCGCTGTGGGTCGGCACCGACGGCTTCGGGCTCGCCCGGCTCGATCCCGGCACCGGTCGCTTCGAGCGCTTCGCCCGAGACCCCCGCCGTGAGGACTCGCTCGGCGGAGACACCGTCTGGGCCCTCCTCGTCGACGACGCCGGGACGCTCTGGGTCGGCCTCGAGGGCGGCGGGCTCGACAGGCTGGACCGGGCGACGGGAGGCTTCATCCATCATAGGGCCGTCCAGGGCGACCCGAGCTCCCTCTCGGGCAACTCGGTCAGGGCCCTGCTCCAGGATTCCCGAGGCCGCATGTGGGTAGGGCTATGGGACGGGGGCCTCACGCTGTGGGACCCCGTCGCGGGCAAGGCCTCGGCCAGGTTCAAGCCGTCGAGCGACGAGGACTCGATCGCGGACGCCTCCGTCACCTGCCTCCTCGAGGACTCCGGGGGGCGGATATGGGTAGGCACGGGCGGCTCCGGCATAGACCGCGTCGTCGAGGACGGCGACGGCATTCGCTTCGACCACCTCGGCATGGCCGAGGGCCTCGCGGGCAACGATATCGTAGGCGCCCTCGAGGACGCCCGCGGCGATATATGGATAGTCTCCGGCCGGGGCGTATCCCGCCTCGACTCGCAGAGCCGGGAGATACGCTCCTGGGGGCCGGCGGACGGCTTCCAGCCGCGCTTCGGCCAGAACGCGTGGACCGTAGCCTCGGACGGGCGGATACTGCTCGGGGGACCGGAGGGCATCGATTCGTTCTACCCGGCCGACCTCGTCCATACCGCGGCCCCCCCTCCCGTGGTAATCTCAGACGTATCGATAGTGGCCCACCCGGAGACCGACCCGGCGCTGCGCTCCAGGCGCGCGCGGGCCTTCAGGGCCGCCCTCAACCAGGGCGTCATCGTGCTCAGGCCGGAGGACGCGGCGCTCACGCTCGACTTCGCCGTCCTCGACTACGTCGACCCCGCCAGGAACCGCCTCTCGGTGGAGCTGTGGGGCGGGCCGGCCGAGCGCATGGACCTGGGATCGCAGAACCGGGCGGTGCTCGGGGGCCTCGCCTCGGGGGACTACGAGCTGCGCGTGTCCGGCGCGACCGCGGGCGGCGTCTGGAACCGCGAGGGCGCCCGGCTCCGCATAATCGTCGCCCCGCCATTCTGGCGGACGCCGGAATTCATAGGCGCCGGCGTCCTAGCCCTCTTATTGACCGCCCTGACCATTGTCCGCTCGCGGACCCGGGCGCTCGAGACGAGGGCGGAGCGCATGCGCACCCTGTCTATGCATATCCAGGACGCCCGCGAGGAGGAGCGGAAGACCGCCGCCCGCGAGGTGCACGACGAGCTCGGCCAGCTCCTTACCGCGGCCAAGCTCGACCTCTCCTGGCTCAGGAATCATCCCCCGGCTCCCGGGGCCTTCGGCGAACGGGTCGGCGAGGCCATAGCGATGGTCGATTCCGCCATAGACTCGGTCAAGAGCATCTCGACGAGGCTCAGGCCCAAGGCCCTCGATACGCTCTCGCTGTCCGAGGCGCTGCGCTGGCAGCTCGAGGATTTCGGGCGCCGATCGGCCATAGAGTGCCGCGCTACCATAGACCCGGCGCCCGACGTGGTGGACGAGGACGCGGCGACGACCATGTTCCGCGTCTTGCAGGAACTCCTGACGAACGTCGGCCGGCATTCCGGCGCCACCCGCGTCGACGTGCGCTTCGCCGCGGAGGACGGGAGCATGACGCTGGAGGTCAGGGACGACGGCCGCGGCATGACGCTCGGGGCGGCCGACTCGCCGGAATCGCTGGGCATACTGGGCATGAGGGAGCGCGTGCGGCACCAGGGCGGAGAGTTCGAGCTGGAGTCGCCTCCCGACGGCGCGGCTAACGGCACGAAGGCCCGCGTCCGCATCCCGCTGTCGACGGGCCGGAAGGGCCCGAGGAAGAGGAGCTAGGCATGCTCAAGGTACTGATAGTCGACGACCACCCGCTCATACGGAAGGGCCTCAGGCAGATACTCGTGGAGTCGGTGCACATAGGCTCGGTGCAGGAGGCTTCCGACGGGTTCCAGGCCGTAGAGGCCGTCAAGGCCGGCAGGTTCGACGTCGTCGTGCTCGACATTTCCATCCCGGGCAAGGACGGCATGGAGGTGCTCCGCGAGATAAAGGAGCTCGCCCCGGACACGCCCGTCCTGATGCTGAGCATACAGCCCGAGGAGCAGTACGCGCTCCGGGCGTTCCGCCTCGGGGCGTCGGGCTGCCTTAACAAGTCGGGCGCCCCCGACGAGCTCGTCGAGGCGATCAGGGCCGTGGCCGCGGGAGGCACCTACGTGAGCGCCGCCGCGAGCGGGGCCCTGGTGACGGGCATCAAGAGCGGCGACGGCCGCCCGCCCCACCTCCTGCTGTCGGAGCGGGAGCATCAGGTGATGATGATGCTCGCAGGGGGAGCCACGGTCGGAGAGGCGGCGTCGAGGCTCAACCTCTCGGTGAAGACCGTGAGCACCTACCGCGCCAGGATCCTCGAGAAGATGAACCTGGCGAACAACGCCCAGCTCACGCAGTACGCCTACCGGCACCGGCTCATGGAGTGACGCCCGCGGCGTAGGACGAACGCCTACGCGCGTATCATCGTCCGTCCTACCCGTTTTTCGTAAGTAGTCCGACAGCGCGTTTCGCGGTTCGCCCGCATCCTACCCTCGGCGGAAAGCCGGGGGGAGCGCGAGTGGACGAATTCAGGATAAGGACGAGGATAATCGACCCTATAGGGTCGGACGATAGGACTATGATCCGCTCGTTCCTCGCCCCGCTCGGCCTCGACCTGGAGGACGACGCGGAGCTGTCCGCGCTCGTGCTGGACTCGGGCATCCCGATAGCGACGGCCTCGCTCGCCGGAGACGTGGTCAAGTGCGTCGGCGTGCTGCCCGGCCGCGAGGGCGAGGGCGCGGCCGCCCGCGCCGTATCCGCCGTCGTCGCTGAGGCCGAGGCCAGGGGACGCCGCCGCCTGTTCGTCTATACCCGCCCTAGCAACCGCCAGGTATTCGAGAATCTCGGCTTCTGTACCCTTGCTTCCGTCGAGGGCTCCGGCGAGGGCGCGGCGCTGCTCGAGAACGACCCGCGCGCGTTCGGCGCCTGGGCCCGGGGGATCGCGGGGCTCCTGCCAGGCGGGACCGCGCCCGGCGCCGTCGTCGTCAACTGCAACCCGTTCACGCTCGGGCACCGCTACCTCATCGAGCGCGCTGCGTCGGCCTGCGCGGCGGGCGCCGGGGCC
>JAHIWG010000134.1 GCA_018816345.1 Spirochaetota bacterium
CGTCGCCCCCGCCTCGGCCAGTCCCGCCTCGGCTAGTCTCGCCTCGAGCCGCCCCGCGTCGCCGGAAGGCCCGTCTTCCGGCGGGCGATGGCCGGACGAAGAGCTCCTCGAGGCGGCGCGTCGGGACTCCGGAGCCGAGTGGCTCGCCGTAGCCCGGTGCTCGACGGAGAGGCGACGCCTCGTATGGAGGATAGCCGTATACGACGCCAGGGACGGGGCGATGATAGCGGCCGACTCGGGAGGCGCCTTCGCCGGCGCGTCTGCCCTCGCCGCGCTCGACGAGAGGGCGGCCGCCGTCGCCCGGGACGCGGCGGCGCTATCGTCCCGCGTCGTTCCCGACCCGCCCATCGGGTATAGGCTGAGCTTCGCGTCAGCCGACGAGGGCGCGAAGCTACGGTTCGGCTCGGACGAGGAACCCGGAGCCATCGTCGCTGGCTCCGCCATCGTCGCTGACGGCGCGCTCGTCGCGCCGTACGTCCCGTTCGCCTCCGGCTCCCCGGTAAGCGCCACCTTATCCAAGGACGGATACTGGCCTCTTTCCGTGCGCTTCGTTCCGCCGCCAGAGCGGGAACCGGTGTGGCTCGCGCCGCTTATGCTCAAAAGCCGCTTCGGCCTATCGCTCGGGACCGCCGCGGGGAGGCTGCTCGGAGCCCAGGCGGAATTCCGGTACTTCTTCTCGGAGGACTCGGCGTTCGCGAGGATAGGCGCGGCCGCGTGGGTCCAGGCGATCCTTGACCCGGGAGCGGCCCCGATAGCGCACGCCGAGTACGGCGTAGGCCTAGGGTCCTATCTCTTCCTGCCGCCCGGCTCGAGGCTCAGGGTCTCGGCGGGAGCGGGAGCCTCGGGCATCGTAACGGCCGTCGGCTCCGCTAGCCTCGAGGAGAAGACGTTCTTCGACCTGTCGATAGACGCCTTGCGCATGACGGTAGAGTGGCACTGGCCCACGGTAGCCGTCTTCCTCGAACAAAGGCTATCGTATTCTGTCGGGCTCGGCTCGGGCCTCCTCTACCGCGGCTGGTGGGACTCCGTCGCGGGCCCGGCCACGTTCTCGGCGGGGGTACTGTTCAAGTGGCCGTGAAGGGGAACGCGGGCCCGGGCCGAGGGTCCGCGTCGCGAGGGTCCGCGTCGCGATGGTCCGCGGCGCTGGCGCTAGCTACGATCGCGACGCTGGCAACGGCATGCGGGCTCGTGGGCGACGACGGCTTCCCTCCCTGGCTATCCTATGCCGAGAGCGGCGCCTCCATGGCCGCGGCCGCCTCGGAAGCCGGCATAGGAGGGCTACGAAGTATTTCGAGGCTCGAGTATGTCCCCTTCGTGAGCGCCGGAGGGATCGGCGAGGCCCTGGTCGTCGCCTATCTCCTCGGCGAGGAGGGCGAGGCCCTCGTCGCGCTCGACCCGACGACAATGCTCGTCCGTAAGGCGTGGAAGCGGGCCTCTATACCGCCCCTCGACGGGATCGGCCACAACGTCAAAGGGACGAGCGTCGGCTTCCTCTCAGGCAGGCTCGAGTTCGACCCGGCCGACCTCGACGCCGCCCCGCTCGCTATACCGACGGGCGCCCCCCCAGAGAACGGCCGAATCTTCACGAGCGGCCCCGCGGGCGGCAACTACCTGATCGCGAGGGACGATTCGATACCGGGAGAATACAGGCTTGCGGTATCGTCGTTCTCGCCCGCCTACCTTCCCCTCGGCTCCTCCCCGCCAAGGGCCCTCGATTCCGCGAATACGTATTTCGAGATCGTGGACGCCGAGTACCTCGATCCCTGGTTCCGCGTCCTCGTCGTTACCGGCTCGGGCGGCTCCTCAGAGTCGCGCGGCTACGTCGTATCCTTCCAGTCCGAGGCCGCCATGCTCGGCCCCGATCCGTTGCTCGAGGACGCCGACGCCCAGGTCACGGGTCCCTTCCCCATGGGAGGGCGCCTGGGCTGGCTCACCGTCGACGGGGTCGTGGCGCTGAGCTACGGCGACCGGACGCGGCTCGCCAGGTACGGGTACGGGTATCCGCTCGCCCTCCTCGACGAGGTCGCGTGCGGGGACGGCCAGGACTACTCGTTCCTGTCGTTCGATCCGGGCGGCGCGTGGTGGTTCCTGCACGACAGGCTGCGCGGGCGCGCGTACAAGCTGCGGACCTGGTGGCGCCCATGAGGACCAGGACACGAGCCCGGCGGGCCGATACGCTCGTCGCCGCCATCGCCGCCCTCATCGGCGTCGCCGCGCTCGCCGGCCCGGCGCGGGCCGCCGCCGAGCCGGCCCCTGGCCAGGCCTTCGACGTCATGGTCGCGTCGTCGGGAACCGGCCCCGCCGCTGACGCTACGTCAATCGCCGCCGCGCTCGCCCGGTCCCCGGCCCTGGACGCGATACTGCTCGCGCCCGCGGGGACGGACGCCGCGGACGCCGGGGGCGCCGCGAGCGCCGGGAGCGCCGCCGGGGGCGCCGTCGAGGCCGCGGCCAGGGCCGGCTGCGCCATCGCCATCCGTGTCGAGAGCGAGACGCTCCCGACCGGCGACGCCCGATCGGCGTGGAAGGTTATCGACCCGCTCAAGGGCGCTATCTTGGCCGAAGGCGTCATAGAAGGCCAGGAGCCGACGGCCCGGGACCTCGCGGAGTTCTGGTGGCTCCCCCTGGTCGCCGCCGCGGAGGACGCTGCCGGCGCGGCCGGGCCGCTCGGGCGCGCGCCCTGGGTTCGCGTCGAGGCGGCGCCCGGTACCCGGATCAGCGGCCTCTCGGCCGCCGGCGACGCCATCGGCTCCCGTGCCGAAGGCTCCGGCTCCGCAGTCGCGGTAGTTCCGGAGAGCGGCTTCCTCGCGCTCGGGCTTCGCGTCCCCGGCACCTACGAGTGGCGGGCCGAGGCCGCGGGGGCCTACCCCGAGAGCGGCACCTTCTTCGCCGCCGAGCCGGGAGCGACGCTCTCCGTCCCCCGCAGGCCGCTAAGGCGATGGATGCTGGAGGCGGGCCTCTTCATGGCGCAGTACCCGGATCTCTGGGCCGCCTGGCGCTTCGCCGAGGACCGCTTCTTCCTGCGGCTCGGCCTAGGCCAGTTCATGGCCGGGCTCTACCTCGTCGACGAGGAGTACGGAACGGAGACGCCGTCGGCGTTCTCGTCGTTGCCGCTCGTCCAGCCGGGAGCCGGCCTGGGCTGGTACGCGATGCCCCCCGACTCGCCGGTCCGCCCGTACGCGCTAGCGTCGGCCTCGGCCCGCGTCTCCGTCGCGACGGAGACGGGCCTCGCCATCGACCCCGTCGCCCCTTGGATCGTCGCGGCCGCTATCGGCGCCGAGTGGCCGATAGCCCGGGCATGGTCGCTGTTCCTGGAAATAGGCGCGGCCTTCTATCCGCTATGCGACGGCGCCCTCCTGGCCTCCAGCCGCGGATATTCGGGCATAGGCTCGCCGATATACGGAGACGGATGGCTCCTCGAGGCGCCTACGATGCGCTTCGGAGCGAGGGTATCGTTTTGAGGGGCCGCCGCGCCGCCATGGCCAGGTCAGCGCTGGCGACGGCCTGCGCGCTCGTCGCGGCCGCGGCCGCCTCGTGCTGGCAACCCTACTTCGACCCGGGAGCGTCGGCGTCCCAGCTGTCCGCCTCCAGGATGACCCGGATATCGCTCCTGGCCGTACCCGAGACGCAGCGCTACCAAGCGGAGCGAGGCATGTTCCTGCCCCGTAGGTCCGCCGCGCCGACCGACGGCGTCTGGCTACAGGGCGCGGACCTCGCGGGCCGCGAGTACGCGACGACAAACGCGTACTACCTTGGCCAGGCTAGCTCGGGCTCGCTCTTCTATTCGCCCGGCACGAGCTTCAAAGGCGATCCGTACGGCGAGCCCATCGTTCGCATGAAGCCGGCCGCGGTCGATTCGGAGCCGCTGGAAGCCATGGGAATGGCGCTCGACGGGAGCGATTGGGCGGCCGGCCGGCTGTACCGACCTGATACCGTCTCGGCCTCTATCCTCATAGGCGATACCCTCGCCTTGCCGACGCCCTCGAGGCTCCTCGGCGCGGGCTTCGCGGCCGCGGCCCCCGGCTCCGATTCGCTCTTCGCCGCGTACTTCGACGAGAGCCTGGCCGCCTGGCGCGCCATCGACGGCGACTACGCGGGCTGGCCCCTCGGGGCCCTCGCGCCGGTACCGCTGACCATGCCGCCAGGATTCAACGATTCGGCCGTCCAGGGAGTCGGCTACGCGGGGCGCGTCGGTTCCGACTACTACCTCTGCGCTACGACGGCCGACGGCGCGAGCCGGACGTTCCGCTGGGAGGGCGAGCTTAGCGCCGCTCCCGCGGAGTTGGCGTCGATCAAGGCCCCGCTCGTCGCGGTCCTCTCCGACGGCACGCTCCTGGCCCGGGACGGCTCCGCGTACCAGGCCTACGGCCCGGACGGCGCGATCCTATTCGCCTTCCCGGCGGGCTCCCTGCGCTTCGCCCACGAGCGCTACGACGCCGCGTCCTCGGCGTACCGATCGGTCTTCGCGAGGCAATCGTTCATAAGCAACTCCTACGACGACAAGGGAACGCTCCGGATAGAGCTATTCGAGATCCCGACGGAGGAACTGCCGGGACTAGCGAGATGAGGGCCCCGACGCTAGGGCCCGGCCCGGCTCGGGCCGGGCGTAGCGCTCCCGAGGGCGGGCCTCAGCGGAGCCCTTCCTTGACGCTCCTGAGGAAGTCGAGCATCGACTCGTTGCCGGCGTAGCGCGACTCCAGCTCGAGGAAGTACCGGTCCCGGGCCGCCGCGTCGCGTATGCGGGCCGCCCCGTCCACGATGTCGGCCGCGTTGAACAGAATCTCGTTCTGGCCGGCGGCCTGGAACGACGACAGGTAGCGGGCTATGCGGTCGCGCATGCCGGGCATCGCCTCGGCGACGACGGCCGACGACAGGAAGGAGTCCAGCCTGGAACGGGCCTCGACCAGGGCTAGCTCCCCTCCGCGCGCTAGTATCCCGTCCTCGTCGGCGGAGTACGCCCGATAGGCCGCGCTCACGGCGTCGTAGCGCGCGCGCGCGACGGAGAGCTCCGTCTCCAGCCCGGCCGCCCTGGCCTCTAGAGACTCGAGCTCCGCGCTCGTGGCGGCGCCCGCGGCGCCC